>CAZVQE010000006.1:0-21242 GCA_964628875.1 uncultured Anaerolineae bacterium | reverse complement strand
ACAGCATATGCTTAAAAAGCTCGCTCTCGGTGCGCCCACGCCGCTCGCCAAAACCCCAGTGATCTATGCACAACGCCGCAATGCCTGCACGCGCGAGCTCGACCGCGTATGGAATCGGATGCAGATATTCGCGTCCATTGATGAGCTCGTCTTTGCCGCTGACGTAGTTGCCACCATGTGAATGATTGAACACGACACATGGAAACTTCGCGCCAGTCTTTGGTTTGACAAAGAGCGCTGGTACGGACTCGATGCCATTTAGCTCAAGCGCCAACCGTTCCATGATGTATTCGTCGCGCGGCTCAATGCGTATCGCGCGCGCAGAGATTGGCAAATCGCGCGGCGGCAATTCACCCAATAGCTGATAAAGCTCTGCGCGACGCGTGTCACTCATGAGCAGTAATCACACGTCTCGATGTCATGCGGCGTCGGGATGCCCGCCAGCTTGGGTCGCATGACGGATTGCGCGGCAATGCAATTGGCATACTCGGCGGCGCAGATCGGGTCTTTGCCATTGCGCAGCGCCATGTAGAGCGTCGCCGCAAAGATGTCGCCTGCGCCGGTCGGGTCAACTTCTTGGACGCGTGGCGCGGCTACATCGGTCGGCACTCCATTTACAAAGACGGTGCACCCCAACGGACCCTGAGTGACGACGAGCAGACGCGTCTTGCGCGCCCATGCGCGCGGCGCATCCCAATCGCCCTCGACATCGTCAATACTCATCACGACCGCATTGGCGCGTTGCAAAAACGCGTCGGCATCGCTCCAGTTTGACGGGCGCTGCGTGACACGACCTTGCGCATCCCATCGGCGCAACCAGCCCTGTGGCGTCAAGCCGACAAACGTATCAGCATCAAACGCGCTGAGGATATTGACGTTGATCTCGTTGCACACGGGCGCGAGATGTACGATCTGACTGTGACGCATCTCGCGCGTCACGTGAGTGTTGTTGAGAATGACGTTACAAGGGCGCACCACTTGGCGGCGTGTCGAGCGGCTGCCGCCGTCGGGCAACTGCATCATCTCGTAGATGTTTTCAAATTGGGTGGTGGTCGGCGCGTCCACACGCTGGACAGCAATTCCACCAAACGCCTCAAACAAATTAAACTTTGCGTTTGCGGCGGTCAGCACCATCACGTTTGGCGTAAATGCTTTGGCGGCGCGTGACGAATACATGACGGTGCCGCCCGGGGTGATGCTGCCATCACGCCAGACATCCTCAGTCACGTGTCCAACTGCTAAGTAATCAATGTGTTCCATAAACAATTCATGGGAGTGCGATGCGCACTTTGCGAGCCTCGAATGATAAGCCTTGCGCGCCATCGGAGCCGGTGATCAACACGCGCCACTCGTATGTTTTTTCGTAGGTGAGGTTGTTGCTCTCAAACGCTGTACGCGAAAGAGAGAAATCAACGATGTCGCTAAAAATCGGATAACTCAGGCGATCTGATGTAAACAACACAGTGGACGGCGATGCCACCTCTGAGATATACAGGCTGTAATTATCTGTGGTTGCTGCGACGCGGCGTTGCCACTCAAACGCGCTCGGCAACGCAACCCGCGCGTCATTATTTGGCGACGCAAGAGCGACATTGCCAATATCAAAATTGCCGATATTGGCGGAGGCGTCTGAGGTATAGCCCGCCAAAATGCGCGTGGACCAAAAATACAGTCGCGTCGGGTAAGTCACATTGCTATAACGCACGTAATAGTGTTGATTGGTTGTCAAGCTCGGCGCGTTTCTGAATTGGTACAAGCCAGCTGCGTTGGTGACTGCGCTGTCGGCGGTGCTGTATTGCACTCCATCAAAAAATCGCAACTCAACCGTGACCCCCGCTGCAGGCGCGCCACGCTCGCGGATGTAGCCAAAGATACCCGGCAATGGCGTTGAGGTCGGCGTCGGCGTCAGCGTCGGGTCTTTGCGCACGAGAGGTATGAAGTTAATCGCGGCGGGTGTATTGGTCGGCGTAGGTGTCGGTGTGCTGGTGTTTGTCGGCGTATGGGTGGGCGTCGGCGTCGGCGTCAAAGTTTCGGTCGGCGTGGATGTCGGAGTGTTTGTGGGTGTCTCAGTGGGTGTCGGCGTTACGGTCGATGTCGCTGACACAGTAGGCGTTAGAGTTGCGGTCGAGGTCTCGGTCGGGGTGAATGTGGCGCTCGGTGTGTAAGTAGCGCTCGGTGTCGTCGTAGTGACCGGCGCAGCCACATTGATCTGCTGCTCAATGATCGGCTCGCGCAAGTTGTGAGTCGTTGCGGGCGCCATTCCACCAACGCGCAGCGCCCACGCCGCCAAACATACACAAAGCAAAACGGCACTGATTAGAAAAATAGTGACCCGTTTCATGACGCTTATTGCGCTAACAAAACGCACACATGCGTTACGCTATTCGGGCGTCGCGGTGCTGGCTTCGCCGCCACCATCTGTTTGTTTCAGTTTGATCACGACACGACGTGATTCACCCATGCCTTGGCTCTCGCTATAAACCTGCGCATGATCACGCAGCGCCATATGCACCATGCGACGCTCACCAGCCGTCATCGGCTCAAGCATCACAGCGCGCCCGCTGGTCACAACACGCTCTGCCATGCGCAGCGCCATCTTTGCCATCTTGTCTTGTTTCTCAACCTTATAGCCGTTGAGATCAACGGTGATACGCGCACGGCTCTTGGTTTTGTGCGACCACATGGTTTGCACTAAGAGTTGCAACGCATCTAACCCTTCGTGGTGATAATCAAGCAACGGCTCAGCATCGGCGCAGCTCACATCAATCCACAACGCCGGCGAGTCATCTGCATCCGCTGGCAACACCACCCGCGATGATGACACGCTGTCATACCCCATGCGGCTTAAGATGGATTGCGTGATCTCAATCGCTAATGCGCTGCCTTCAATTTGTATTTCAGACTCGTGGTTGTCGTCGGGTGTTGACATGGGTGCTGCCTCGCTTATTTTGACTTATCTTTATTATCACTCAGAGAGCGTGTATAACTGGTCTTTGAGCGCACCTTTGATTTTGGCGGCTCGGGCGGCGGTGGCAGATTCACTTTGGCGGGCGCGTTCTTGGTTGATCCAGAGGCAGGCGTCGCCACGCCATATTGCGCTTTTGCCGCATCAATCGTTGGCTTTGTCAAATAATACTGACCGATGCCAAGCAAGTTGTTGACCAACCAATAAATGCCGAGACCCGCTGGCGACTGCAACATGAAGAAGCCAAACATCATCGGCATCATCCATTGCATGATCTGATTGGTTTGCGCCGTTTGCGGATCAGTGCTGGGTGGCGTCATGAGCTTGTTTGACAAAAATGTCGTCAGCACAACGATGATTGGAATGACGTACGAGCGGTCAGGCTGACCCAGATCAATAAAGCCAAACAAGGTGCTATTCACCGGCAAGAGCGCCGACAGATTTGGCAGGAATCCATAGATGTGCTTGCCAAGCTCAAGCATGCTGGTCGGGTTGACCGTGAGCGTGCGATTGATCGCATTAAACAAGCCGATCAAAATCGGCATCTGAATCAACAATGGCAGACACCCTGACAACGGGTTGTAGCCGAGCTTGCGCATCTCGACCTGCAACTGCTGCGGATCGTTTTTGTATTTCTCTTGGATCTCTTTGAGCTGCGGCTGCATCGCGCTCATCTTCATCATATTGACTTGTTGCTTGAGTGTGAGCGGCAATGTGGTCAATTTGATAATCACCGTCAGCGCCACAATCGCCAACACATAGTTGTGACCCAGCAACTGATACAACAGCAACAATGCATTCGTCATTGGATTGACGAAGAGGAAATCGAATAGTTGTCCAATCATGGAAATGTTAAATAGCTTACAGAGTTATTGCTTAGCGGGTGGAAATTGAATCTTGCGTGTGCCACTGGCAGGATCAAGCGACCACAGACTTGTGTCGCTGTCAAACAACGGCACATACAGAGTGCCATCGCTCAAAATCGGTTTCGACGGCAGGCGATATTTCAATGTGTCATTCTTCCATTTGATCGAGCCATCACTGGCGTTGAGTGCATACACGTTGGTGTCCATCGAGACGATGTAAATCAAATCCCCATTCGCCACGGGCTGCGCGCGCACCGAGTCTTGCGCATCAAACGTCCACTTGCGATTGCCATTGAGGTCATACGCGTAAACGCGACCTTTGACATTTGCAAACACAACCTGCGAATCAGTCACACTGGCATCCGTCCAAATCCAGCCATCCACAGCTTGCTTCCAAACGAGCTTGCCACTGGTTGCATCCACAGCATAAAAATTGCTGTCGAGCGCGCCAAAATACAACACGCCATTTTTGAGCGCTGGCTGCACGACAATCGGCGCGCTTGCCTCAGCAAATTGCCAAATCGCTTTGCCGCTAGCGGCATCAACGGCAAACAACTTGTGATCCATTGAGGCTTGATACAACCTGCCATTGTTGAGCAATGGGCGACTCCACAGTTTGTTGTCTGTCTTGAGCTGCCACACAACTTTTGGAGCGTTGTTCTCCATTTGCATCACATCGAGCGCATACAGCACACCATCGCCGTTCGGCACAAAAACCAATTTGCCATCGGTGACTGCGCCATCCACAAACTCGCGCGGCGCGCCAAAGCGCCACTGTTCAGCGCCATTCTCAGCATTGATGCCAAATAAATAGCGCGTGCCCGCGCCGACGCCCTCGCCAACAATGAGCGTATTGCCGATTTTGATAGGCTGTCCGGCAAATGGCCCTCGCGCTGCATCCGTGTTTGACGGATACTGCCACAGCAGCGTCCCATTTGCCAAATCAAACTTGCTCACATGTGGTCCGCGCGCTAGATAGACCGACTTGTCTTCGACGCTTGCGCCCGGAAATGAGTTAGGCGCGGTTTGTTGGCTGCTGCCGCAGGCGCTCAGCACGAGTGCAGCCGCAGCGATCACAAAAAATTTGTTGTAAGAATAAATCATTGCTAATCAAATCTCAAGGCACTGGATCATACCCGCCCGGATGAAATGGATGACATTTTGAGATGCGCTTTGCGCCCAGCCATGTGCCTTTGATGACGCCATACTTTTCAATAGCCTGTGCGGTGTATTCGCTGCACGATGGCACAAAGCGACATGAGGGTGGCAACGCGGGCGAGATAAACCGTTGATATCCGTGGATCAAACCAACCAAAAATCTCTGCAAGATATTCATGAGAGTATGCCGATGGCGCGCGCCATTTTAGCTAATTCGTCGCGCACGTGCTGCATCTTGATCTCTGGCGAAGTGATCCTGCTGTGCGCCACAAGCACGATGTCCCAGCCTTGGGTCTGCGCTAAATCAGATTGGCGCACTGCCTCACGCATCAGCCTTCGCGCACGATTGCGTTTGACAGCATTGCCAACGCGCTTTGATGTGATAAATCCAAATCGGCTGTCACTCAACGCCACTACATCAGCAGAAGGTGAACGCAAAAACGCATTCATCGCACACAGGCTGCCTTGCTTGCGCACTCCACGCTCGCGCACCTGCGCAAAGTCTATCGAATGCTGCAAGCGTTCCATGCTGATAAACATTGCGGCGCGTGCCACACACAGGTGAAACACGCGCCGCAACGATTATTCAACGAGTTTACTTGCTGCCTTCGGTGCCACGCTTGCTCTTGGCGGGCGAGTAGACCGCATTCCAATTGACCTTCTTCACGCGATTGTTGGCAGTGACAGTCAAAACGTGACGTCCTTTGGCGCGGCGGCGCGAGAGCGTCTTGCGCCCACCGGCGGTTGCCATACGCTCACGAAATCCATGTGTGCGCACGCGGCGTCGAATACGAGGTTGAAATGTTCGCTTGCTCATGTTCGTTCTAAATCTCCAAACTCCTGACGCGCGCAATATGCAAGCATCAGGCAATTGCCTAAAAATTAAAGCAGGCAATTATACCGTAATATGTGAGCGCCGCGCATTTACGCGCCGACTGCGGAGAATCGGCGCACGCCCGCGCGCCAAACTGCGCGATAAGCCACAAACATCACCGCGCACCAGATGACTTGCAGACCGATTTGCATCAGCGCTTGGTCGAATGGAACTTTGCCGAGCAAGAGCTGCGTCGGAAAATAAACTGTGAGCTGATACGGCAACACACGCGCCACTGATTGCATCGCAGCAGGCAACAAATTGATCGGCACAAACTCGCCCGACACCAAAGTAAACACCGCCATATACACATTGGAGACTGCCCACATGCGCGTCGTCCAAAACGCCACTGCTGTAATGATGACGCTATTGAAATACAAAATGCCAAACGCAAGCGGAATCGCAACCAGCGACAACAAAAGATTTGGCAGCGTCAGGTCAATCTGCGGCTGATACAGCCAATACAACAGCGCCCACACAGGAATCATGACCACAACTTGCAAAGCCTTGAATGCTAGATTATTCATGAGCACCTGTGTCAAGATCGGGTCAACTGGCAGCAGCAAGTTGCCAGATAGCGTGCCATCTTCAATTTTTGGCGCCAAGATAAATGGCGTAATCGTGCTGGTCAAAATATTGACGATCAGCGCAACAAGATAGTACGCCACAAAGTCGCCGGCGACCATGCCATTGACCGAGCCTTGCTCGCGGGCGATGGCTGTCCATAGCGCCAAATACACAATCGGCGAGATCAGCCAATACAGCAAATACATCAATGTATTGGCGCGATACTGCCACTGCTCTGCCAGATTCACCTGCCAAAAACGGAACGCGATACGACCCACGCCGCTATTTTAGCCGCATGTAGGTATTTGCCAATTTGATTTGCAGAATACAAAAATCTTGTTATAATTCTAAGTGATATCTAATTGAAATGAAAAACCGACCCTTAGGCGCTATCAGTTTTGTAGTGGCAAACCTCATGCTGCTGACAGCGTGTATTAGCCGCCCAGCAACCAATAGCTTGCCCGTGCCTACGTCTACTGCGGCAGCCAACACAGCCCCATCAGCAACATCGTCGCCCAACAAACCAACCCAGGTCATGCCGGCTGCCACACCGCAGCCGCAAACCGACAGCACGCTTATCGAACCTCCCGTGCTGGATATAAAGGGCTCAAATGTGTCGCCCCCGCCCGGCTATCCTGCGGATCAAGCCTGGCCTCCAAAACAAAATGCTGCGGGCGCGCCACAAAGCGTGCTGCCGCCATTGACGGTGATGCCCGTCATCAACGTCAGCGCCACGAGCAATAAGCTCGCCGCTAAACTCGTAATGCCACGCTATGTTGCAGCGCAATCAGTTGTCGCACCAAATTCAACGCCAGCGCCCGAGGCGGTCAAAATGCAATTTGACGGACAGACTCAGCTCATCGTCGCCGACCTGCGTGCGGGAGTAACCAACGCCGATAATCGCATCGCCTCGCCGTTTAACGCAGCGCTCGGCGCGACAATCTCAGAGTCCATGCTATCGCAACTGGTTGCTGCGCCAAATGGTCAAGCCGTGATCGTCGAGACCATGAATGAAGTTAATCACACGTTGACGATGATTGACACAAACACGAGCCAAAACAAAACAATTATTCCAAAAGGCAGCCGCTTTATGACATGGTCGCCCGATAGTAGTAATGTCATCGTACAAGAAAATGAGCAGACCAACGCCGCGCTGTGGATTAATCTATCGCAAAACACGTCGACGCCGCTAACCTACACCGCCGATGCCACACTTGGCGAGCCATTTCCGACCGCGTACACATTTTCGCCCGACGGGCGCCAATTCGCCGAGATGATCGCCTATCCACAAAGTCAAATCGTAGATGTCGCTGTGCGTGTGGTGAATGGCGCGTCGAGCGTGCGCACAGTCGTTGCACACATGACGCATGCATCGTTTGGTGTGCCACGTAGCCTGATCTGGTCGCCCGACGGCAAACGCCTCGCATGGATCATCAACACGCAGCGCGGCGACGGCGTAGATATCGCCCAACAAGATACTCAGCTGTGGATCGCTGATCTTGCCAGCAGCAACGCCAAGTCGGTGAGTGTGCTAGCCACTGGCGTCAACTACACGCACACGCCACTCTGGTCGCGCGATGGAGCAGCGGTAATTGCTATCGCCGCCGAGTCAGGCGCGACAGCTAACCGTGACTTTGCCAACAACGTCTATGTCTTTGATGCGGTAAATGGCGCTCGCAAGCCATTGACTCAGTTTCGCAACACGCGCGTATCGCACCTGACGTGGTCGCCCGACGGCAAATACATCACGCTCAACCGCACAACAAATAACAGCAGCGGCGAGGTGTGGGCGACCAATTTGCAAGGCACAGATCAATTTGTCATTGCGAGTCCGGCACAAGCCAACGCGCCATTTACATGGATGCCATGAACCGCCGAATCACTGTCAGCATTTTTATCTGCGCAGCGGCTATCGCGCTTGTGTTGTCACTGAGCAACTCGCTCAGCTATACAGCCGCGCAAATCACACTGCCGACATTTACGCCGATCGCGCCGCAGAGCTCGCCGACCGCCACGAGTCAGCCTAATTTTGTGATGTTGCCGACGTTTACGCCACGTCCGCTCGTTGCGACACCCATTCCACCGACCGCGACGCCACCCGCGCGCGACCCCAATCAAATCTTGCGCGAACCGTTTAACGGATCACCGCGCATCACATCTTATTTCGATCATCGTTATCCAAATTACGCCGCTGACGGGCAAATCACGATTTACACGGGTGAAACCACCAGCAGTTGCGCGCCTTATTGCTACAACGGTCACTCCGGCTTTGACTATGGACTCAATGTCGGCACGCCCATCTTGGCGGCGGCGGATGGCATCGTCGTCAAAACCGCTACACTATCTACGGGTTATGGATTTCATATCGTCATTGATCACGGCAATCAGATTCACACGCTGTATGGTCACCTGAGCGCAATCAATGTCTCCGTCGGGCAGCGCGTCAGCACAGGTGAACGCATCGGCTCATCGGGCAACACTGGCAACTCAAGCGGTCCGCATTTGCATTTTGGTGTATATCGCGGCGCGGGCAAAGTAAGCTCGCCGCTAGAGACGATGGCGATTGATCCGTTTGGTTGGCAGGGCGTGTACGCCGACCCGATGCTGAGTTATCCATCGTCGAGCAATAGCGCGGTCCAAAAGTGCGTTTGGCGCAGTCTGCCAAACGATCTGAATAATTGCGGCGACATCATCGTCGAAAGCGCTGGACGCGGATTTGTGACGGTTGGCACGTGGTACAGCAGTCCCGCTGGCAACGGCTATCACTTCGCCTTTGCGCGCAACGGCAGCAACACACACAGCGTTGATTGGCAGATCGCATTACCGCGCGCCGGCAAGTACATCGTTAGCGCCTACATTCCCGCCTACAACGCCAGCACGCGCGGCGCAAACTATCGCATCCACACAGCCAGCGGTTGGCAGACGGTCACGCTCGATCAGCAAAACTTTAACGATCAATGGGCGACACTCGGCACATTTGACTTTAACGCGGGCGAGACGCATGTGTGGCTGTCGGGACAAACCAATGAACCCGTTGGCAGCACATGGATTGCCGCAGATAGCATGCGTTTCCGTCCAGTCGCGGTGAGCGTCACCGCTGCAAATGGCGCTGTGCCACCGTCCTATAATCAGCGGGAATTTCTACCCGGAATATCAACTCCCTGATCAACGCTGGCATATCGCGCACGATTGAGCGCGTCATGTAACAGCAAAAGGCAAACATGTACGACGCTCGATTCAACAAAATGGCGGCGGTGCTCGTGAACTACTCACTCGCCGTCAAACCCGGACAAACTGTGTATGTGTGGGGCAGCAGCACAGAAGCCGCTCCTTTGATGCTCGAGGTTTACCGCGAGATTCTCAAAGCCGGCGGCAACGCATTTTTGCGCGCGGACTTGCCGGGCGCGGATGAGATTTTTTATCAGTATGCAAATGAGGCACAGCTCGATTTTGTTTCGCCGGTTGATCGCGTGTCGGTCGAGTTGGGGCAATTTGACGCCTACATGCGCATCAGCGCCGACAGCAACACGCGCCGCCTCGCCAATGCAGATGCCGCCAAAGTATCGCGCCGTCAGAGCGCGATGAGACCCGTTCTCAACAAACGCATGGCACGCAGCGCCGACGGCAACTACAACTGGGTCGTCACGCGCTACCCGACCAACGCGCACGCGATGGACGCCGACATGAGCCTCGCGGAGTACACCGACTTTGTGTTTTCGGCGTGCTTGTTGAATCAGGCTGATCCGGTCGCAAGCTGGCGCGCGGTCGGCGCGAATCAGCAACATTGGGTGGACTATCTAAAGCCGAAGAAAACCTTGCGTGTGAAAAGCAGCAACGCCGATATCACCATGAGCATCGCTGATCGCATTTTCAAAAACAGTTGTGGCTTGCGCAATTTTCCTGATGGTGAGATTTTTACGGGTCCGGTCGAGGACTCGGTAAATGGCTGGGTGCGCTTCAACTATCCCGCCATCTACAACGGACGCGAAGTCAGCGGCGTACAGCTGTGGTTTGAAAAGGGTCTGATTGTCAAAGCCACCGCGGATAAGAACGAGGATTTTCTTAATCAGATTCTCAACACGGATGAGGGTTCGCGGCGACTCGGCGAATTTGCGATTGGCACAAACTATGGCATCACAAAATTTTCGCGCGACATTTTGTTTGACGAAAAGATCGGCGGCACGATTCACATGGCGGTCGGCAGTGGCTATCCGGACACGGGCGCGCTCAATCGCAGCGCCATTCACTGGGACATGATCTCAGGCATGCAAGCCGGCGAGATCAGCGCCGACGGCGAAGTGTTTTATCGCAACGGTAAATTTTTGATTTAATCTTGGACTTACGCAACTGTCATTCCGAACGGAGTGAGGAATTCCTGTGTTTTTACTTTTGAGAGATTCCTCTCATTTGCTCGGAATGACGATTCACGTTTTGAGTGTTTTTGCGTAAGTCCAGTAATCTCAAAGAAATCGCACTATGTCCCTCTTGCAATACATCGTTTTATTTTTTGCGGCGATGCTCGCGGGCGCGGTCAATGCCATCGCCGGTGGCGGCACGGTCATCTCGTTCCCGGGATTTTTGTTTGCGGGCTTGCCTGACAAGATCGCCAACGCCAGCAACGCAATGGCGCTGGTGCCGGGTTCGCTCGGCGGCGCGTTTGCATTGCGGCGCGAGTTGCGCGCCAATCTGCGCACATTTTTGATCTTGCTCGTGCCAGCTATCGCGGGCGCGTTTCTCGGTGCAAACGTGCTAGCCAACACATCGGATGATTCGTTTCGCAAGATCGTGCCATTTTTGATTTTGATGGCGACCGTGCTGTTTGCTTTTAGCAAGCGCATCAACGCATGGGTTCGCGCCAAGCGCGGCACGGTGGCGACGACCGGCGATCATCCTTCGAATACAAGTCTCGCGCTCGGCATCATCATGCAATTTGTCATCGCGTTTTATGGCGGCTACTTTGGCGCGGGCATGGGCATCTTGATGTTGAGCCTGATGAGCATCATTGGCATGACCGACCTGCTCAAAATGAATGCCATCAAAAACGGACTCGCCGCTGCCATCAACGCGACTGCGGTGGTGTATTTTGCCGCAGCCGGCAAGATTGATTGGAATCTGGCGTTATTTGCAGCGGTCGGTGCGTTGATCGGCGGCTACGGTTTGGCGCGGTTCGCGCGCCGCATTCCACAGAGCTATATCCGCGCGTTTGTCATCGTGTTTGGATGCGTGGCTGCCGTGTGGATGTTTTATCGTGGCTGGCTGAGTTAACCCTTCTATAATTTGCAACATGTGGCGACAACATATTGAGAGCAATCCTAAGATCATGCTTGGCAAACCTGTGATCAAAGGCACGCGCATTAGCGTTGAGCATATCTTGCGCAAGCTCGCGGGCGGCATGACCGCCGCCGAGATCGTCGCCGATCATCCGCATATCACATTAGATGATGTATATGCTGCCGCCGAGTATGCCGCCGAACATCTAGCAGGCGAAGACCTTGTATTTGCTGAGTAATCGTTATGCGGTTTCTCGCTGATGAAGGTTGCGACGGAACTCTAGTCCGGTTGTTGCGAGAGCGCGGCCACAATGTTGTGCATATTGCCGAGACAAATATTGGCGCCACGGATGACGCAGTGCTCAATCAGGCAACTAATGAACGTCAGATACTAATCACAGAAGATAAAGATTTTGGCGAATTGATTTATCGCCAACAGTTAGCACACGCAGGGATCATCTTACTCAGGGTGGATGCAACGCTGCGCAAAAACAAAGCAAACAGAATCTTTAACATCATTGACTTGTATGGAGATCGCTTACATGACTGTTTCGTCGTCATTCAAAACTCACGCACGCGAGTAAGACAACAAAACGACACTGTTTGAGCAGAGATTGTTTTTTAAGGTTGCATCTGCGTAATTGCATTGACACGCTCACGCATCCTCATACAATAGCGGCGATCATTCAATGCCAACAAAACCTTACACCGTAGCCCTACTCGTCAACCTTGCGCAAAACGCGCAACTTGACGACGAAGATTCACCCGAAGATGCATTAGCCGAGCTGGATAAACCCAGCGACGTTGAGGCTTACGCCAAGGGCATTCGCAGCGTCGGTTGCGATGTGCACTTTCACGAGGGCGGACTCAGCGCGGTTGAGTGGCTGCGCGAACTCAAACCCGATATTTGTTTTAACGTATGCGAGGGCTTGCGTGGTGAGAGCCGCGAAGCGCATACGCCAGCCATACTTGAGATGTTGGGTTTGCGTTACACCGGTCCAGCGCCATTGGCTGCCGCACTCACCCAAGACAAACCTACCACCAAACGGGTGTTGCATTTTTACGGCATGCCAACACCGTTATTCCAAGTGTTCAATTCTCCCGATGACACATTGCGCAGCGATCTGACCTATCCGCTGTTTGTCAAGCCGCAGCACGAAGGCACGGGCATGGGTATCAAAAACGACAGCGTCGCGCGCAACGAAAAACAACTGCGTGACGCCGTCGCGCGCGTCATTCATCAATACAAACAACCCGCGCTCGTCGAGAGCTACATCGAAGGCAAAGACATCACTTGTGGCTTGATCGGCAATGGCGACGATGTGCATATTTTTCCGATCACCGAGGTGGACTTCAGCGGCTATCCGGCTGACCTTGAGCCAGTGTATTCGTCGTTGCACAAAAACGAGCTCGACTATCTCTATCGCAACAAATGTCCCGCGCCGCTCGGCGACAAATTAACCCAAGACGTGCGCCGCCTCGCCCATCAAACATTTTTGGTGACGGGCAGCCGCGACTATGGACGTGTGGATTTCCGATTGACCGACGACGGCAAGCTCTACATCCTCGAGATCAACGCGCTGCCCGGCATCACGCCGCGCAGCGATCTGACACTGATGGCGCAAGTTGAGGGCATCAGCCATACGCAGATGGTTGGCATGGTCATGAGCGCCGCGCTCAAACGCTATCGCATGTAACGCACAATGCATACGCCGCTCCTCATCCTTTATGGCATTGATGCCAACGGTCCCGCGTTTGAGACCGAGTCCACCTATCACCTCGTGCATACGGCAAATGAGGCATTGCGCGAGCGAGGCTGGCGCACTGCACTTGGTGAGGTGCGGCATTCACTTGATGACGTGCTGACGCAATTTGACCCGCGCGTGTGGACAGTGCTCAACCTGTGTGAAGGCTCGCCACATCAGGTGCACTATTACGCCAGCGTCGCGCGAGAGTTAGCTCATCGTGGTTACACCTTTACAGGTTCGGATCACGTCTCACTCGACAAAACGCAATTCAAACGCATCATGAAGCGCATGCTCGATGACGCACATGTGCCAACGCCGAGCTGGGCGATTGTGGATGGCGACGCGCCCGTTGCGTTTGATGCGTTTCCGGCAATCGTCAAACCCGCCAACGAGCATTGCTCGTATGGCATCACGCGTGACTCCGTTGTGCTAAATCGCGCCGAAGCCCGCCGACAATCGAAGTGGATCAAGGACAATTTTCACGAGCCATCGCTCATTGAAGAATTCCTCGACAGCGCCGAATACAACGTGACCGTGTGGGGCAATGAGCAACCCACAGTGCTTGGCATTTCGACCATGCTCTACGATGCGTTTGACGATATACACGACCGACTCTGCACATTTGATGCAAAGTGGACGCCCGAGTCTGACGCCTACCAAAAGATACCCGCCATCTGCCCCGCGCCAATAAGCGACGCACTCAAACAAAAAATCGAAGCCGCATCATTGGCGGGCTATATCGCATCGGGTGTGCGTGACTATGGGCGCGTAGATTTGCGCCTTCGTGGCGACGAGCCGATGGTGCTCGATGTCAACTCTAACTGCGATATCAGCAACGACGGCGGGTTTGCCAATGCCGCGCGCGCCGCTGGATTGAGCTACGGTGAGATGCTAGAGCGCATCGTCATGATTGCCATTGAGCGCGAGCAATCGCACATCACCGTATGAGCCAAACCATCGTCACTCCTTCGGTGCTGACAGATCGCACGCGCATCTATGACATCCTCATGCGCTCCGAGATTTTTGGCAAGGTGGATGCTGACTGCGTGGACGAAATGTTTATGCAGGCAATGAATAAACCCGCGCCCGATCAATATCAATTCCTCTCGTGCCGCGTGAATGATGAAATGGTCGGCTTTGCGTGCTATGGCATGGAGGCGCTCACGCACGGCACATGGGATTTATTTTGGGTGTGTGCGTTGCCTCATGCGCGCGGTCACGGTGTCGGTGGCGCGCTGTTGCGCGCGGCGGTGAATGGCGCTCGTGCAGGTGGTGGCAGATTGATGGTGATTTACACCTCATCAACTGAGGCATACGTCCCTGCGCGCAAGCTGTATGAGTCGCAAGGCTTTACGCGCGCGGCGACGGTTGATGATTATTACAACGATCACGACAGCTTGTTCATCTATTCAAAAAGATTGAGCTAGCACAGCATCGTTCGCTTCGGCAGGCTCAGCGAACGACGCACTTGCAAAGCGGTGGGTGAGCCTGCCGAACCCACGCACGACAGAGATTTTTCGGCTCTTCGAGTCTCAGAATGACATACAAAAAAATTGCACGCATCATGACATCACAGAAACATGATGCTGAAAAAAATTTAAGCTAAAAATTTTTCAAACGCTGGCAAAATAGCATTCATCAAAAAATGATTGCGCAAAAAAAATTTTTGGTCGCAATCGCAGAGTAATAAACAATCTGAATAATGATGAATGCAAAGAAGCCGTCGGTGATCGTGCTATACAACTATTACACGACATGGTCACCCGAAGAGCGCGGCATGGCGGATCGCCAAACACAAGAACTGGTCGGTGAGTTGACCGCACTTGGTCACACCGTGCGCACTGTCGAATTTTGGAAAGACGTGCGCCGCGCACTGCGCGATTTTGATCCAAACAAATGGATTATCTTTAACTGGGTCGAAGGCATCGAAGATGAAGTCGGTGGCGATGCGCGCATTTGCGAAGATCTTCAATCGCTCGGATTCACATTCACCGGCAACCCGCCTGACACGCTGCGGCTCTCAGTGCAAAAAGGCAAAGTCAAAAAAGTGCTAGATCGTTGGCACATCCCAACGCCCGCTGGACGCGAATTTGCAAGTGGCGACGAAGTCAAAACGTGGAGCGCGTGGCCCGCGATTGTCAAACCCGTCAGCCAACACTGCAGCGCCGGCGTGACGCGCGAGGCGGTGGTGCATGATCTTGATTCGTTGCGCGCGCGCGTGCAACATGTGCGCGAAGTGTATAAGGAATCTTCACTCGTCGAGCAATTTATCGCCGGGCGCGAGATCAATGTCGGCATCTGGGGCAATGGGCGTCCGCGCTTGCTGCCGTTGCGCGAGATTGATTTTTCGCAGATGCCAAATCCGCTGCATCAGATGGTGACATGGGACAGCAAGTGGGTGCCGACCAGCGAAGACTGGAACAAGATGCCAGTCATGACCGACGTGCAAGTCAGCGACACTCTGCGCGCCAAGCTCGAAGAAATCACCATCAAAACTTATCGCGTGTTTGGCTGTCGCGACTATGCGCGCATTGATTACCGCATTGACAAAGACGAGAATGCCTACGTCGTGGATGTCAATCCAAATCCGGATATCACATCAGACGGCGGTTTCATTGGCGGATGTCGCATGCTTGGCTACAGCTACGGCGAGGCGGTCAGCAACATCATTAGCATGGCGGTCACGCGCCGCAATCGTCGCAACGCGCTGATGAACACGCTCCAGCAACGACGTGTCGTCGAGTCGTCGCCACGCGTCAAGGCACGCCAACTCGCCCTCGCATGATATGAAAGGCATCGCGCACTTCGCCAGCGGATTGTGCGTTGCCTCATTTGTGCCGGGCGTCGTCACCCACGCTGCGCAAGGCGGATTTCTCATCGCGCTTGGTGGCGCATGCGCAATGTTGCCCGACATGCTCGATTTTCGTTTCGAGCGATTTATCGAGCGGCACGATACTGAGATCACGCCCGACGCACAGCGACCTAATGCGCAACAACTCGCCGATCAAATTGCCAACGAAATCAACCTTGCGCACACCGCGTGTCAGCCGCGCATTATTCAGCTACATCCCGCGCGGCGCAGCGTGATCGAGTGGGTGTTGTATTCGGTGGAATTTGACTCGGCGCGGCGCGAGGTTGTCGTCAAAATTGACAACACGGCCAGCGAGGCACGTGCGCCACTCAACACAAACGTGCGCTACGAATACGACGGCGCACTCCACATCGAAGAGCTTGGCGGACCCTCACTCAAGCTCGATCCCCACGACGACACGGTGCGCATCGAATTTTTGCCGTGGCATCGTCTGCGCACGCACTCACTCGTCATCGCACTCGCGCTCGGCGCGCTATGCACGGCTCTGTGGGGCATGACTGCGGGCATCGTTGCGACGTTAGGTTTTGCAGTGCATGTCATCGAGGATCAATTTGGCTACATGGGCAGCAATCTGTTTTGGCCCCTCACACGAGCACGCACTCAGGGCTTGCGGCTACTACATGCAAGCGATGGCGCGGTCAACGCGGGTGTGGTGTGGCTGTCACTCACGCTGTTGCTGTTGAATCTAGATCGCGCGCGCGAACTGCCGCTGCTACCACTCGTGCCGTATGTGTTATTTGTGATCGTCATTCCAACCGCGATATTTGCGTGGTTGCAACTACAACGCATTTGGCACAGACGCCAACCTGAGCTACTACGCAATCTCGAAGCCGTTGCTGAAGCGCGCGAGAGCTAAAAAATTTAGCCGACTGGCTATATTCGATGCGATTGCCCTTCGCTAGAATCATTTATTAACGTCTACCTGCAAAGACAAAAGGAGAAAGATTATGAAGACACTAAATCGGCGACAATTTATTTCACTCAGCGCCATATCAATGGGCGCAGCAGCGCTAGCAGCGTGCGGCGGCAGCGCACCCGCTCCGACATCAGCGCCAGCCGCAAAGCCAGCGGCAGGACCCGTAACACTCAACATTGGCTCAAAGGGCGACACACTTGAGTTTGACACGACCGCGCTTGAGGCGGCCGCCGGCTCAAAAATCACACTCAACTTTAAGAATAACGCATCTGCCAGCAGTGGCTTGTTGCACAACTGGGTGTTGGTCAAGTCAGGCACCGATACAACCGTGGCGACCGATGGTATCGCAGCAGGCGAAACCAAAAGCTATGTCAAAGAGGGCGACCCCAACGTATTGGCAAAAACAAACTTGATTAAGCCGGGCGAGTCCACTTCATTGACATTTGATGCGCCTGCGGCAGGCAAGTACACCTACATTTGCACCTTCCCGGGTCACAACGTGTTGATGAAAGGCACGCTCACGATCAAGTAAATCGGCTAAAGCTCAGATTCTCAAAGATTAAAACGAGGCGCACTGCGTGCCTCGTTTTTCGTTATACTTGCACTTTCATGTCGGATACCATTCACATTGAAGGTCTCACCAAAACCTATCGCGTTGCTGACCGCGAGGGCGGCTTTGGCGCATCGCTGCGCGGCTTTGTCAATCGCAAATACAAAGACGTCAAAGCCGTGCAAGGCGTGAGTTTTAGCGTCGAGCAAGGCGAGATCGTTGGCTTTTTGGGTCCGAATGGCGCCGGTAAAACGACGACGCTCAAAATGCTATCTGGGTTATTGCATCCAAGTGAGGGGCGCGCCTCTGTGCTTGGCTTTACGCCGTGGGAGCGCAAAAACGACTACCTGAGACAAATGACGCTTGTGATGGGTCAGCGCAATCGCTTGTCGTGGGACATCCCAGCAGCAGATTCATTTTTGCTCAACCAAGCCATTTACCGCATTGATGATGCCACGTATAAGCGCACATTTGACGAGCTCAATGAATTGCTTGATCTCAAAGAGGTGATCCGCAAACCCGTGCGCAATCTGTCACTCGGCGAACGCATGAAGTGCGAACTCGCAGCGTCGCTGCTGCATCGTCCAAGCGTGCTATTTTTAGATGAGCCAACCATTGGCTTGGATATCACATCGCAGGCGCGCATTCGCAGCTTTTTGCAAGAGTACAACCGCCGCACGCGCGCGACGATCTTGCTGACCAGTCACTACATGGCGGATGTCACCGCGCTGTGTGAACGCATTGTCATCATCCATCACGGTCAGCTCAAATACGATGGCGGGATCAGCGACCTCGCGCGCCGCATCGCGCCCTACAAAATCATCGGCGTGGTGCTGCGCGATTGCGAAGATTGCGACCTCAGCACATACGGCACAGTTACGCCGCATCCGAGCGAAGACGGCAAAAAACAGATTCAAGTCAAAGCCGATGAGGTCGCGGCGGTCACCGCGCGACTACTCGCCGAGCAATCCGTGCAAGACCTGACCATCGAAGACCCGCCCATCGAGGATGTGATCGAACAAGCATTTAATGCCTAAAGTGCCGCACGTTGGTCAGCACCATCGGCACGTTGGCGGCATTGGCTGCGTTGATCGCCTCAGTGTCGCGCACTGAGCCACCCGGCTGGATAATCGCACTCACGCCTGCCGCGATCGCCTCTTCGACGCTGTCGGGGAATGGGAAAAACGCATCGCTCGCCATCACCGCGCCCAACGCATTTTTACCCGCGCGCGTCTTGGCGATGCGCACGCAATCCACGCGGTTGGGCTGACCGCCACCGATGCCGACGGTATGCAGCACGTCGTCCGTCTCCTTCGCCAAAACGATCGCGTTGCTCTTGACATGCTGTACACACGTCCACGCAAAGCGCAATACGCGCGATTGATCGGGCGTAGGTTGCGCGGTGGTCGCCACCTTCCAATCCGCAAATGCCGGATCGCCGTGGTCAATCGTTTGGCGCAGGATGCCGCCCGTCACGCTACGATATTCAAATTTCTCTTTGCCGCCGGCGGTGATCTCAACGAGACGGCAGTTCTTACGCTTTTCGAGCAGCTTGCGCGCGTCGGCGCTAAATGACGGCGCAGCGATGCACTCAACAAACAAATCCCCCAACGTGGAGACCGTCGCACCCGCCACTTCGGTATTAAATGCAACCACGCCACCAAACGCCGACACCGGATCACTCGCCAGCGCCGCAGTAAACGCTACGGCTTGATCCGCCGCAGATGCCATTCCACACGGACTGAGATGCTTGACGATGACCACCGATTGTTGATCGAGTTGATTGGTGGCTTTCCATGCTGCATCGAGATCAAGCAAATTGTTGTAGCTGAGTTCTTTGCCCTGCAACAGTTTGCCGCTCAGTGGTCCATTTTGTGTGGCGTTCAGGGTGAATAGCGTCGCGCTCTGGTGCGGATTCTCGCCGTAGCGCAAATCTTGCACTTTGTGCAGTGTCAGCGTGTTGATCGTAGGCTCGACCTTGTGCAGACCGATCAGATAATCGCGTATCGCGCTGTCATACGCCGCCGTGTGCGCAAAAGCCTTCAGCGCCAATAGTTCGCGCGTTTCCATCGAAACCTGTTTGTGCTTTTCGAGGTCGCGCAGCACCAACTCATAATCACTCGGCTCGCACACCACTGTCACACGCTGATAGTTTTTTGCGGCGGCGCGGATCAGCGCCACACCCCCGATATCAATATTTTCAATCGCATCCGCGAGCGTGACAAACTTTTGTGTGATTGTCTTCTCAAACGGATACAGATTCACCACCACCAGATCAATCATGCTGGCTTTGAGCTTGGTCAGATCAATACGATCGCTCTCAGTATCGCGCGCCAATATGCCTGCGTGAATCTTTGGGTGCAGTGTCTTGACGCGCCCATCCAACACTTCGGGTGAATCAGTGTAATCCTCAATCGGCAACACGGGCAACCCTGCGGCTTTGAGCGCGCGCGCTGTGCCGCCGCTGGCGATCAGATTCACACCCAATACGTCGAGTCGTTGCGCAAACTCAACCAACCCCGCTTTATCAGAGACCGAGAGCAATGCTTTCATACATTGCGGATTATAAGAGCGAGCGCATCTTGCAATGCATCCGTCATTTACAATCGCGCACGTGAGTGTGGATGTGAAAAGATTTATTGCGCGAGCGATATTGCTCTTGTTGGTCGTTGCGCTTATTTGCACGACCATCGTGCTGGCGTTGCCCAGCAAAGCCTCTGACTTTTATCTCTCGTTGCCACAAAAAGAGCAACTGCTTGTCACCACACCTTCGCCGCGCATCATCTTTGTCGGCGGCTCCAGTACCGCCTTTGGCACAGACAGCGATCTCATCCAACAAAAACTTGGCACACCTGTCGTCAATGCTGCGCTTGGCATCCCGCTCGGGCTGACATTCATGTTGAATCAAGCTCGCACCTATATGCGCACAGGCGACACCATCGTCATCGCGCCTGAGTATCAGCTTTATTATTACGATGAGGTTTACCCGCGCGAGCGCACCAGCTTTTGGGTTGTGGCTGAATTGCATCCGAGCACGCTGCGCTATTTTGCTCCACAGCAATGGCTGGACGGGTTAACCATGCTGCCGCTTATTGCGCAAGTGCGCCTGGATGATGCCTTTGCAAATTGGCGCGCGACAGGCAACCCTGCACATGTGCGCAACACACAACGCTACGCCACAAATACACACGGCGACTTTATCGGGCACCTCAACGAAAAATCACACGATCTCTCAAAAGAACCTTACTTCGAGGAAACGGTCACCCAATTTGAGATGCAACGCATAGATGAACTCAATGCGTTTTACGCTGATGCTCAGCGTGTCGGCGCGCGCGTGTTTTATTTATATCCGCCGATCTCGGATGTGCATTTTGCGCAACCAGCTGTGCGCGAGCTAATCAACTCGATAGATGCGCGTCTGCGCACAAATCTAAAAATACCCATTTTGTCAAACAT
>CAZVQE010000005.1:8120-22593 GCA_964628875.1 uncultured Anaerolineae bacterium | reverse complement strand
AATTACTTTCGGAATTACAAATCTATCCAAGCTTTGCCAACACTTCAGGCTCAACGTTGCCGCCGCATAGCAACACGCCGACACGTTTGCATTCGCGCGGCAAATTGCCCTCCAGCAATGCTGCGAGCGCCAGCGCGCCCGTCGGCTCACTCACGAGCTTCATTTGCAGCACCAACACACTCAGCGCGCGCATGATTGCCTCATCACTCACGACCAACACATCTTCGACCAAAGCGCGATTGATCGGAAAAGTCAGCTCGCCGGGTTGCAGCGTGCGCACACCGTCGGCAATCGTCTGTGGATCGCGCTCCAGCTTGACGCGCGTGTCCGCCACAAATGAGCGCTTGTGATCGTCGGCATCGGCTGGCTCAGCCCCAAACACACGGATGCTTGGTTTGATCGCTTTTGCCGCGACCGCGCAGCCCGCCATGAGCCCACCACCACCCATCGGGATAATGACCGCATCCATATCAGGCACTTGGCTCAGCCACTCGATCATGAGCGTGCCTTGCCCCGCCATCACCTGCGGATGATCGAATGGCGGCACGACACACATGCCGCGCTCTTGGGCGATGGCATTGCCGATAGCAACACGATCCTCGACGCCGCGTTGATAGCTCACGACTTGCGCGCCATAGGCTTGCACGGCGCTGACCTTGATCTGTGGCGCGTCGTGCGGCATGACGATGATGGCAGGCGCATCAAATAATTTTGCGGTCAATGCGACCGCCTGAGCATGATTGCCACTGCTGTAGGTCACCACGCCGCGCTTGCGCTCAGCGTCGCTCAGGCGGCTAATGGCGTTGTACGCGCCGCGAAACTTGAATGAACCCGTACGCTGAAAGTTTTCGCATTTGACAAACACCTCGCGCGAGGTGCGCGCGTTGAGTCGGCGGCTGGTATGCACGGGGGTGAGATTGGCGACACCACGTAGGCGCTCGGCGGCGGACTGTACATCGGCAAATGAAATCGCAAAAGATGAGGGCATGATTGCGCTGGATTGTATCTGTGGTAACAAAATGATATGGCGCGAAAAATTCAGTGTGTCATTCCGAACGGAGTGAGGAATCTCTACAGTGTTACTTTTAAGGGATTTCTCCCTTTGGTCGAAATGACCCGCTTATACTTCGCGCGTTATGCTGCGGACGTTCATTGCACTCATCGCGTTTATTTCATTGACGTTTACGGCGCAGGCGCAAGGCGATGTATCACGGTTGACCGCAACTGCGCCCACGCCAATTATCATAGACCGCGCTGTCACAGTCGCCTCAGGTAGGCAGCACTCGTGCGCTATCACAGTCAATGGCAATGTGCGTTGTTGGGGGCGCAATGGACACGGACAGCTCGGCGACGGCACAAACACCGACCAACCCACTCCGACCCAAGTCAAAAATCTAACCGCAAAAGCCATCGCCATCAGCGCGGGCGACGAACATACCTGTATCGTCACCGAGGATTATCAAGCGCGCTGTTGGGGACGCAACGATCACGGGCAGCTTGGCACTGGCTCAATCGCCGACCGCAATGTGCCACAAGACATCAATCTAAATGGCGATGTGATTGCCATCAGTGCCGCAGCAGCGCACACCTGCGCGCTCATGCGTGATGGCGGTGTAAATTGCTGGGGCGACAATTCATTTGGGCAGCTTGGCGACGGCACGACCGAGTTGAGATTGTCACCCGTAACCGTTGGCAATCTAAGCAACGCAAAGGCGATCAGCGCAGGTGGCGCTTATGCTGACGAGAATGGATTACTCGCCGAGCATACATGCGCGCTGATCGGCGACGACCCAAACGCACTCGATGTCAGTTGCTGGGGCAGCAATCAGTTCGGGCAAATTGCGCTGAGTGTTGCCACAAATCAACTACAAGCGACACAAGTCATCACCGGCGCAAACGCCATTCAACTCAGCGCAGGCGGCGCGCACACCTGCATACTGCTCAACGATCATCGAGTGCAATGCTGGGGGCTCAACAATCTAGGACAGCTTGGCGATGGCAGCTTTGTAGACCGCGCCACGCCGACAGGGGCGCTCATCGAGGATGTGCAGGCGATTGACGCGGGGAGCGCGCACACGTGCGCATTGTTGGCGAATGGGACTGTGAAATGCTGGGGCAATAACACAAAGGGACAGCTCGGCGACGCAACAACCATCTCGCGCGCGTCACCCGTCAGTGTGTTGGCGCTCAATGGCACGATCACCGATGTCTCGGTCGGCGAGTCACACTCATGCGCAGTGATGCAGACCGGCGCAGTGCGTTGCTGGGGCAGCAACACAAATGGACAATTTGGCAACGCAACGGATTCGTTTTATGCGCGCGCACTTGCGCCGACACAGGTGCTTGATCTCACCACGCGCGAGGTGCGCGCCGCCGATTTGGCGCTGGGCGCGACACACTCTTGTGCGCACATGCAGTCGGGCATCGTCGCCTGTTGGGGCGAGAACGATCATGGGCAACTCGGCAACGGCAACAACGACGGCAAGCTCATCCCCGTACAAGTCATCGCACTCGATAGCGGCAGCACCAGTCTCACTAGCCGCAGCCAGCACACTTGCGCGGTGACACCTGATCGCATCGCGCGTTGCTGGGGCATCAATGACTATGGGCAGCTTGGCGACGGCACACGTGACAATCGTTTTGCGCCGGTCGCAGTCAGCAATCTAGCTAACGTGCGTATGGTGTCGGCTGGCACGGCGCACACCTGCGCAGCGACTTATGCGGGCGACGCTTACTGTTGGGGCGACAACACCTATGGACAAGCGGGCGGCATTACTGAGACACTGATGCTCTCGCCAAAATTAATCAGCGGCGTATCGGGTGTGACGCGCGTTGCCGCTGGCGCACAACACACGTGCGCGCTGACCGTGTCAGGCAGTGTGCACTGCTGGGGCAACAATCAGTTTTACCAGCTCGGCAATCCAATTCCAGAAAATCATGTGCAGCCCTTGCGGGTCGTCAATCTGTCGGATGCGATTGACCTCGTGGCGGGCGCGCTGCATACGTGCGTGTTGCGGGCGAATGGCACGGTCGTGTGTTGGGGCTACAACAGCAATGGACAGCTCGGCAACCGCACAACAACCGACCAATCCGCGCCGGTGAGTGTGATTGGCATTCCTACTCAGGTCGTTGAGATTGCCGCAGGTGAATATCACACGTGCGCGCGCACGATCGTCGGCGAGATGTGGTGCTGGGGCAACAACACTTACGGACAGCTTGGCGATAGCAGCACCAGCAATCACAACGTCGCCACGCTAATCCCAACATTGAGCTACGATGTGACGCATATCGCCGCAGGTCAATTTCACACCTGCGCCACGCTTGGCAGCGGCAAGACGCTGTGTTGGGGCAGAAACGAGCGCGACCAACTTGGCATCAACTCAACGTGGTTTAACGGGAGTGTGACGATGCTCGGTAGCGGCGTGTATCTGCCGCTCGTGAAGCGATAAATGCCGGTTTGTCATTCTGAACGAAGCGCAGCGAAGCGAAGTGAAGAATTTCTGGCGCGTCAATATGCACATCGGAGATTCTTCATCGCGCGCCGCGCTCCTCAGAATGACATTTATACTTTTCTCTTATCACTCCAAATTGAGCCAACGCACCTCATCGGCGGTCAGCTCTACATCAAGCCCCTGTAGCGAGGTGCGCGTCTCTGAGAGCAAGCGTGGACCAATTAGCGCAAAGGTCGGAAACGGCTGACTCAACACATACGCCAAAGCAATGCTGATGGTCGGCACGCCGTACTGTTGTGCAAGCTGTTGCGCCCGTGCGAGTCGCTCAAAATTATCCGGCGCGTACCAGCAGCGCTCCATCTCAGGATCATCATGAAAATCTGGATTGCCGCGCACAAAGAAGCCGCGCGCTTGACTCGACCATGACAGGAGCGGCATCTGGCGTTGCGTCAGCCACGCGCGTGACTTGGCGTCCGCCGCCGAGATACAGCCCGTCCACGGCGGCTGTACCATCCGCGCCAAACTAAAGTTGTTGCTGATCGCGCTAAAACTGATCAATCCTTTTTTGCGCGCATAGTCGTTGGCGGCTTGCACACGGCTGAGTGACCAATTTGACGCGCCAAACGCATGTATGCGCCCAGCAGCGTGATGTTGATTGAGCACGTCTACAAATTCACCTACGGGAATATCCGGATTGTCGCGGTGCATCATGTAGATGTCTACGTAGGATGTGCCGAGTCGCTCAAGGCTCTCACTCAGTTGGCGCGTGATCGCCTCTGGATTGCAGTGCGGTGTATGTGCGCCCTTGCCAAGGATCACGACATGCTCACGCAACCCGCCGCTGCGATCTCGATTCTTCAGCCACTGACCCACCAGTCGCTCCATCAAGCCGCCGCCATAAATCCACGCCGTATCAAATGCATTGCCGCCGCGCTCAACAAAGTCATCAAACATGACACTCGCGTGCGCAATCTCGCGCTGATTGTCGCAGCCCATGAGCAGGCGCGAGATGGGTTTATCCACGCCGTTGATATGCGCATAGCGCATGCGTGTGTCGCTGTTGTGATGAATCGGTCTGTAAGTGAGTGGGCGATTTGCGGCGGTGAATTGCATCTGCGGCGCATCGGCTTTTTCCATGTCATACGTCAGTCCGATAGCGGCGCGCCACTGATCGAGTGCGCGCATGTTGCCAAGCGTGTCGTCCCAACTCATCACGGGTGATTGCCTCCATCCGTTGCGAATGCAATTCGCCACATGGTCTGCCTCCAACACATACAGGTCGGCGTCGGGTGTCGTTGTGATAGTCTGCGCGCGCTTGCGGTTGTGGAGCTGCACGCTAAATTTTGAGGGCTGCACACCAATGCCCGGACCGTATGGCACTGGCAACTCAATCATGCCTTCGGTTCCATAGATTTTCGCTACGCGCGATTGCGCGACCTGCACACCCGCCGTTACCCGCGCGAGGATGCCGCTCGCAAACTGCAACGTCACCGCGCTGATCTCATCGGTGCGCGTCGAGGCGTTGATGTGTCCAGCGCCATTCACACTGATTGGATCATCAAACGGCTTGCCAATGGCTGCGCCCGCGACCAACCGTGCCAACGACGCCGCATAGCAACCGACATCCAAGACGCCGCCACCGCCGAGCTCATGCGCGATAAGCCGATGTGACGGATCAAACGGAATACTAAAACTGAATGGTGCATCAATGAGCTGTATATCGCCGATCACGCCGCGTCGGATGACATCGAGCCATGCGGCAGTCTGCGGATGGCAGCGATACGCAAACGCCTCCATGATGAACACATTGTGTTTGTGTGTGGCTTCGATGACTGCCATCGCTTCGGCGTGATTGAGGGTGAATGGCTTTTCGAGCAGGATATGTTTTCCAGCTTCGGCGGCTTTGATCGCCCACTCAGCATGCATCGGGTGCGGCGTGGCGATATAAACGACATCTATATCAGCGTCATTGAGCAACGCCTGATAGCTAGCATAGCGCCGCGCTACGCGATGACGCTTGCCAAAGGCATCTGCCGTGGCTTTGTCGCGGCTGGCGATGGCAAGGAGCTTGCCTGTGCTTGACGCGCGGATCGCGTCTGCAAAAGTATGCGCGATGATGCCGGTCGAGAGGATGCCCCAGTTGAGTTTGCGTGCTGCCATGCAGCGATTAGATCACGGTTTTATGCGTCACGTCCACATGGAGTCATCGTTGACCAACGCACGAAAAATGTCAGAGTCGGTGATGATGCCTACCAGACGCTCATTCTCCACAACTGGCAGCGCGCCAACCTTGTGCTGCAGCATGAGTTTGGCGGCTTGATTGAGCGTCGCATCGGGCGTGGTGGTGATCACGTCGCGCGTCATGATGGTGTCCACCTCGACGGCGTTGATGAGGGCGCTCACTTCAAATTTGCGCAGGGCTTCTTCGTCGGAGGGCATGGCTAGACGGATGTCGCTGCTCGTGATGATGCCTACCAGCATGCCGTCTTCATCCACGACAGGAAGTCGGCGGATGCGATGCTTCTGCATGACAGCGCTAATTTGTGGCAGCGTCATTTTTGGCAATACATGAAGTGGATTAGCGGTCATCCACTGGCTCACAAGTACGCTCGTCATCTCGACCCCCTCAGATAGTAATAAACGCGCAGACCTCTCTGCGCGCGCATCACACCAATGCTAATCAAAATGCGCGTCTTGCGATTGTCCAGTTAGCCAGTTGGGGCTTAGCTGTGTGGGTTTTGGTGAATCGGTTTTGCGCAACGCTTAGCCTGCGCGGAGTTTGCGAAGAAACGGATTGAGCGCCTCGTTTAACCCATCGCCAAAGATATTGAATGCCAAAACGACGCAAGAAATAGCTGCGCCCGGAAAGAAAGCCATCCACCAGGCTTGACGTAGATACGGCTGCGCTTGATTGAGCATACTGCCCCAACTGATGAGATTGGGGTCGCTCAATCCAAAAAAACCGAGACCACCTTCGAGCAAGATGGCGGAGGCAACATCGAGTGAGCCTGTGACAACTACAGACGACAGTACATTTGGCACGATGTGTTGCCGCACGATTTGCCATGCCGTTGCTCCGCTTTGGATAGACGCCTGAATAAACTCTGCGCGACGCAGGCTCAACACTTGCACGCGCACGACACGCGCTGTTTGCATCCAGCCAAGCAGAGCGATGACAAAAATTACCTTGATCAATCCTGAGCCAAAGACGGCGACAATGATGGTCGCCAACACAAAACGTGGCAATGTTTGAAAAAATTCGCTGATGCGCATGAGAATGGCATCTACCACGCCGCCAAAGTATCCTGCGACGCAGCCGATAAGCAAGCCAACAATGCTGGCGCTCAATGCCGCCAAAATACCGACCAACAGACTCACTCGCGCGCCATAGATGAGCTGCGACCACACATCGCGCCCCAAATGGTCGCTGCCCATGACATGGCTCAGTGAGGGTGGCAACAAAGCATCTTTGCCGCCTACAAAGGGATCGTGCGTGGCTAAAAATGGGGCAAATATCGCGCCAAAGCAAAAAATCAGAATGACAAAAAACGCCGTGCGCGCGCGCACATTTTGAAACAAAATCCGCATGGTCACTGCTCACGTCGCACACGCGGATCAAGCGCGCCATGCGCCAAATCGGTGATAAGGTTACTCAAGATGACGGTGCAGCTCACCATAAGCAAAATTGCGGTCAGCACTGGATAGTCGCGTTTGCCGATGCTTTCGTAGAGCAAGCGCCCAATGCCGGGCCAGCTATACACTGTCTCGATGAGTGCGCTGCCTGCCAGCACAAACCCTAAGTTGTAGCCAATCACGCTGATAACCGGCATAATCGCGTTTCGTAGCGCATGCCGCCACATGACCAGTCGCTCAATTTGTCCTTTGGCGCGCGCAGTGCGGATGTAATCTGCGTTCATCACCTCAAGCATGCTCGCGCGCGTGATACGCGTAATCAACGCCAAGTAACGCAGACTAAGCGCAAGCGCGGGCAAGATGAGATAGGGCAACGTCTCAAGATATGCGTCAAAGCCAATAGCAGCGCTGCGCGCGCTACGCATGCCTTGTGAAGGCAACCACCCAAGCACCACCGCAAATAACAAAATAAGCATTTGTCCAAGCCAAAATTCGGGCACGGAATAACCGACGAGCGCGCCAGCCGATGCAAATAGGTCCGCCCATTGTCCACGGCGGCGCGCTGCAAATACTCCGAGACTAATTCCCAGCACACTCGCAAACGTGAGCGCGGTAAGCGTCAGCATCAATGTCGGTAGCGCGCGTGCCATGATAAGTTCGCCGACTGAGGCGCGATTTGCAAATGAATAGCCGAGGTTGCCGCGCAGAAGCTGGGCGAGGTATAAGCCGAGCCGCTCGATAATGGGTTTGTCTAAGCCAAACTCGGCGCGTACGCTGCGCACATACTCCTCGGGCGCAGGATAGTCACCGACGAGCAACGTCACAGGGTCGCCAGGCGCGAGGTTGATCAACAAAAAGTTGACGATCACGACGCCAAGGATCAACGGAATCGCCTGCAACAGACGGCGCGCAACAAATGACAGCATGAGATAAAAAGAATCGGACGCCGCACAGCATCCGATTCTTTGTTAAGGTTATTTTGTCAGGCTAACGTTTTGCCACTGATCGCGTGTCTCAATACTGCTCCAGAGTCCACTCAATTTTTTGCTGGCAAAATCAACGCCTTCTTCATCAAAAAGAACCAGCACGGGCATCTCGTCGGCGAGAATGACGGCTGCTTCCTTATAAGCGGCGCCACGTGCATCTTGGGTCACGGCGTTGCTAGCTTTGGCAAGCAATTCGTCCACCTTTGCGTTGCTAAATCCGGTTGGGTTGAGGTTAGCGGTCTTGGTGGTGTTTGTCGCATACATGCGGTGATAGCCAATGGCTGGGTCGCCGCTGCTGGTAAAACTTTGAAACGCAAGATCATAGTCGCGGTCAGTAAACACTTTGGTTTGAAAAACCGCGCGCTCGACAGCTTGCAACTCGACATCAATTCCCACCTCTTTCAAATTCTCTTTGACGATTTGTGCGCCTGCGACAAATTGTGGTCGCGCGCTGTCATAGATCAATCGCAACTTTGCATCTTTGACGCCGGCTTTTTCTAGCAGGCTTTTGGCTTTATTCACATCGCGTGGATACAGCTTGTCGAAATCACTCTTGTCGTCAAACATCCACTTGAAGCCATTGCCCCATGGGCTTTGTCCGTTGCGTCCAATTGCATTCATGGCTTGCTCGACCATGCGTTTGCGGTCAATACTCAGCGCCAATGCTTGACGCGCTTCTTTATTTTTGAGCGCCGCGCTCGCCGTATTGATAAAAATAAAATCTACCGCGGGTGCGCCTTGCCCGCGCTTGCTTTGCAGCTTGTCACTCGCGCTCAGTCGCTTTACATCGGCTTTTGGTAAATAGAAGTCGGCGACGAAATCAATCTCACCCGTTTCGAGGCCTGTGCTGCGGTTCGCTGCCTGCGGTGTAATCTGAAATACGATGCCATCCAAATACGGTTTGTCTTTTTCCCAATAATCGGGATTGCGCACAACCTTCAGATTTTGCCCTTTGTTCCATTCGCTAAATTTGAAGGGTCCAGTGCCAATGGGTTTGTTGTTGGCATCATTCTTCAGTACGTCACTGCCTTCGTAAATATGCTTTGGCAAAATAGGCGCGTCAAATGCTGTCATCTGAATCAGAAACGGCGCATATGGCGCTTTGAGTTTGACAATGACGGTGCTGGCATCCGGAGCCTCTATGGATTCGGCGCGATCAATCAACGCCTTGCTACGTGGATGAAACTTGCCGATGACTTCCTTTAGGCTGTAAACTACATCGGCGCTGCTAAATGGTTTGCCATCATGCCACTTCACCCCGTCGCGTAGCTTAAAGGTGTATGTTTTTGCGTCATCGCTGACCGTCCAACTGGTTGCGAGTTGCGGCTGTGGCTTCCAGTTGCCATCCAACCAAACCAACCCCTGAAAAATCTTGCTGGCGACATCACCCGCTGAAAAGTTGGTCGTCAGTCCAAAATTTAATGTGTCAGGGTCGGAATCAATGGCAAGCACCGCAGTGCCGCCGCGTTGTGCGTTTGTGGCGGGAGCGCCAGCCGCGGGCTTTGACGGAGTCGCCGTTGGCGATGAACAAGCCGCCATCAACATTGCACTGATTGCAATCAACGAAAATTTCGATATGCGAGACATGAATATTCTCCTCCTCAGGTAGAGTATAAACGGGTCAAACACGCATGAATATCATGCGGCTGAAAATTGCAACGAGGAGGCTCATCTTGCAAAACACACTTTCGGACACGCTCATTCCCGCCGCGCTCAATCAAGTCGAAATAGACACCTGCATCGTCAATGCGCAGGTCGCCAACGTCATCACAGGCGAGATTTACCCCGCCGATATCGCCATTCACAATGGCTACATCGTCGCGGTCGAACCACCCCATACGCAACCGCCGCGCCGCGCCAAAAAAACAATTGATGCTGCGGGCTATATCGCTACGCCCGGTTTGATTGATGCACACCTGCACATTGAGAGCACCTTGGCAACACCCAACACATTTGCGCAGGCAGTGCTACCACTCGGCACGACCACCATCTGCGAAGACCCACACGAAGTCGCCAACGTATTGGGGACGCGAGGCATCATCGCCATGATGAACGACAGCGCCAATGTGCCGCTCAAAATTGAGTATCTGATTTCGAGCAGCGTACCTAGTGCGCGCGGGCTTGAGACCGCTGGCGGCTCCATTACCCCCGATGATGTCGGTGAATTAATCAACATGCCGCATGTGTTGGGTCTGGCAGAGGTAATGGATGGTGCAGGTTTACTCATGGGTGATGCGAATGTGACTGGCGTGCTACGCGCGGGAGGTGGGTTGCATGGCTATCGCGCGTTTTATTCACCGGTCATCGAGGGTCACAATCCGATGTTGCGTGGGCGCGAACTCTGTGCATTTGTGGCAGCAGGCGTAGACAGCGACCACACGCAAGCCACAGTCGATGACCTGATCGAAAAAGCGCGACAAGGCGTGACGCTCATGTTGCAGGAGCGCTACATCAATGAGGGCGTCATTGCCGCACTCGAAAAGTTGCCGCACGATATCGGAGTGTGCATCATCACCGATGATGTCGCGCCAGATTATTTGCTGTCGCACGGGCATCTCGATCATGTAATGCGGCGCTGTATCGCACTCGGCATGTCGCCGCTGCGCGCCTTGCGCGCATGCACACTCAACCCCGCGCGACGTATGCGACTGTGGGACCGCGGCTGCATCGCGCCCGGTCGCGCCGCCGACATTGTGCTGACCCGTTCTATTGAGAGTTTTCGAGCAGAGACGGTCTGGGTGAATGGAATCATCGTCGCGCAAGAGGGTCATTGCTTGTGGCAGCCGCATACCGATGAGGCTCTCAATGCGTATCGCAACACGGTCAAGCTGCCAAAACAAACTGCACATGATTTTGTTGTGCGCGCTGATATTGATGCGGGTGAATTGGATGTGCGTGTAATCGAGGCAGTCCCGACTACCTCGACGCGCGAAGGGCGCGCGCGCGTGTGCGTGCGTGACGGCGCAATTCAATTGGAGGGTCACGCTGATCTTGCGTTTATTTGTGTGGCAGACCGGCATGCTGTGCATGGCGGACGCGCATTTGGTTTGTTGCGCAATATCGGCATCACACACGGAGCGCTCGCCAGCAGTCTCGCACACGACAGCCACAATCTATGCGTCATCGGACGCGACGCCGAGAGCATGGCGCGTGCCGCCAACGCCGTCATACAGACACAAGGTGGATTTGCAGTGTGTGACGGCGATCAGATCACCCTGATCCCGCTGCCCATCGCGGGCATTTTGTCATCGCTGCCGGTCAATGAGAGCGCCGCTCAGCTCACAGCGGTTGAGAGAGCGCTGCATGCCATAGGCGTGATTCACCCGTTTTGGCTCATGCGACTCTCGACATTTACGCTGCCCGTTAGCTCAGGGTTGCGCATCACGGATCTTGGCTTGGTAGACGCGCGCGCGCGCCAGATTGTGCCGCTTGTGTTGTGAGTAAATTTTATAGCCGCGATAGCCAGAGCTGTTTGTAATACTCAGCATTCACTGATGCAACAATGTCGCACTCATAGCGTGAGGCGTGCCACCATTCGGTCAGCAATGTGCGCTGAAAGGGCGTGCGACGATCAACGACGGTCATGCCGCGTGTAGCGCTGCCATTTAGCTCAATCGAAACTGGATAGCGCTCGATCTGCGCGTGGCTGGGGTCTATCGCAACCGCGACCGCGCCTGCATCGCCGATAAAGGTCATTTCGCGTTTGAGCGCATTCATCACCGAGAGGCAAATGCGTCCGGCAATCTGCGTCGGCAGTGAGGCGCTGGACTGCATAGCTGTTGCCTCGTCGCGCGAGATCGCAATTTGCCTAAATGGATCAAGCGGGTACAACGTCATCGGCACGCCACTGGTAAACACGATGTGCGCCGCCTCTGGATCGCAGCGAATGTTGAACTCAGCGGTCGGCGATGTGTTGCCGTATGAGATGTGTGTGCCACCCATGATGACGATGCGTTGTATTTTGTTTTTGACCTGCGGATACATGCGCATGAGTAGCGCGAGATTGGTGAGCGGCGCAAGCGCGATTAGCGTTACAGGTTCGTTGGCTTGGGTCAATGTGGCGCGCAGCCATTCGACGGCATGCTGACTCACGGGCGCGCGCGTGGGCGGCGGCAAATCTAAGTCCGCCATGCCGTCGCGTCCATGCAATGCTGCCGGTGGGCGCACATCCTCGATCAACGGCAAGATGCAACCCGCAGCCACAGGTGTGTCGGGCGATCCGGCCACCTCGAGGATTTTGAGCGTGTTGGTGACGACTTGATCGAGTTGATGATTGCCAGCTACGCATGATACGCCAAGCAAACGCACATCGGGCATACGACTTGCCATCAGGATCGCAAGCGCGTCGTCGTAACCTGTGTCTACGTCAAGAATGAGATTGGTCATGATTGCGCCAGATTATCCTCGCGCATAATGCGCTTATATCCCATCCGGTTCAAAGATCACGCCAAGTCCTGAACGAATGAGGATGTATTTTGGCGAAGCTGGATTTGGCTCGATCTTACGGCGCAGTCGAAAAATAAGTTCGTGCAAGCTATCTTTTTTGCGCTCCTCGCCCCAAATTGCGCGCGCGACAGTTGGATAGTCGTTCAATTTTTTTGGATTTGCGATTAAAAATTGCAACAGGCGAAACTCAGTGCGGGAGAGCGGAGTCATGAGCAATTTACCTTCACGCCAAATCTGCGCACTCGGGCTAATCCAAATTCCGTTCGCTGGGGGCTCGGTAGATGTGCTTGTCGCTGTGCCGCGCTGTCCGCCGATAGGCGCTTCACTTTTGCGCGATATCATCGTTTCGCCCGGCTCGGAAAATACAAAATCTACGGTGTCGCCGATTTTAATGCGGTCGCCTGTTTCTAGGGCAACAACTGAATTGTGGACTTCGGCGTCGTTTACATGAGTGCCGTTGCGGCTGTAATCCTCTAACCACCATCGGTTGTCTTTGAAAAAGAAGCGTGCATGATCGCGCGATACGCGCGCATCCTCACTACCAACCAAAATATCGTTTTCACCCGTGACACCGCGCCCGATGCGCGCCTCAAATGCGTGTAAGGCAGTCGAGGGCATGGATGTATTTTTGCTGGTGAGGATCGCTGTTTTACGTACGATCGTAGATGGATTTTTCTGCATGTTGCCAATGAATGGGTTGATTTTGAAATTTTTACTCTATGTGAATTCTAATTGAAAATTGTCTGGAATGCCGACAATCGAATATTAAATTTTTGGATCGGAAAGAGCGCTTGCTGGTAAAAGTCGCACGCTCAAAGAAATAATCAGTCATTCTGAACGCAGCGGAGCGGAGTGAAGAATCTCTGATGCGCTAGAGATTCTTCGTCGCTGCGCTCCTCAGAATGACGGCAAAACAACTTGCTCTAAAATTTGATGAATGAAATCTCCACTCAATCTTGCGCTCGTCGGCTGTGGTGGCATGGCGCGCCATCATCTCAGTAGCCTGCTCAAACAAACAGACACGACCCGCATCAGCGCCATTTGCGAACCCAACGCTGAGAACTACGAAAAAGCCGCCGAGATTTTTGACCAACATAAGCTCGCGTCGCCACCGTGCGAGCCTGACTTTGATACGTTTGTCAAAAAATACGCCAAAAAGTTTGACGCGGCATTTGTCATTACGCCGCACAATCAGCATCTGCATCAAGCCAGCGCGTTGCTCAACGCGGGCAAAGATGTGCTGCTCGAAAAACCGATGGTGCTCAACACACGCGAAGCCAACGCACTCATGAAAGTACATCGCGCGAGTGGGCGATTGCTCATGATCGCGTTTAATGGCAGTGCGTCGCCCGCAATCCGCACGGCGGCGGCGATGCTGCGCGCAGGTGAGCTCGGTCGCGTGCTGAGTGTGCATGCGGTTGTGTGGCAAGACTGGAAGCGATTTACCGACGGCACATGGCGCCAACAACCCAAGATCAGCGGTGGCGGCTTTATGTTTGACACGGGCGCGCATTTGCTCAATACGGTGGCGGATTTGTTGGGCGAATCGGTGTCCGAAGTGGCGGCGTTTATGGATAACTGTGACGCGCCTGTGGACATCCAGAGCGTCGTCATCGGACGCACCGCGTCGAATGTCAAGATCACGCTCAACGCCATCGGTAACACGCACGACATCGGTAGCGAGGTGCGCGTGATCTGCGAGCGCGGCACATTGCTGACGGGGGTGTGGGGCGAGTATCTGCGCATCATGCGACAGGGTGAGCGCGAAGCCAAACCCGTCGAGTTGCCAGCGTCACTCGGTGTGTGGGAGACATTTTTGCGCGTGCGCAACGGCGAGATGCAAAATCCATGTCCGCCTGAGATTGGCTTGCGCATGATTCAGCTGTGGGACGCGATTCGCGCCAGCGCAAAGCAGGGCGGCGCGGTCGCGCGAGTGCGATTCACCAAAAGCAAAGC
>CAZVQE010000005.1:2911-8020 GCA_964628875.1 uncultured Anaerolineae bacterium | reverse complement strand
TGTCCGCGCAGCCCACAACCTCAAAAGCTAATAACTTTCGCGCCTTTAAGGTGCGCAACTATCGCCTGTATTGGTTGGGTCAATTGGTGTCGTTGTGCGGCACGTGGATGCAAACCACCGCGCAATCGTGGGTGGTTTATTCGCTGACCAATTCACCGTTGGCGCTCGGGCTCGTCACGACTCTACAGTTTTTGCCGATCTTGCTGTTTTCGTTGTTTGGCGGTGTGCTGGCGGATCGCGTGCCAAAGCGCAAGGTTGTGTTGGTCACTCAGACGCTCGCATTATTGCAGGCGTTTGTTTTTGGAATTTTGGTGGCGACGGGGTTAATTCAGATTTGGCATATTTACGTTTTAGCCGCGTGTCTTGGCATCATCAATGCGATTGATAACCCTGTGCGCCAAGCCTTTGCGGCGGAGTTCGTGACGCGCGAGGATCGCCCGAGTGCCATCGCGCTCAACTCGATGCTGTTTAACACGGCGCGCGTCGTCGGTCCCGCGCTCGCTGGTGCGTTGATCGCCAGCGTTGGCTCGGCGCTGGCGCTATTTTTGAATGCAGCGAGCTTTGTTGCGGTCATCATCGCCGTGTTGCTCATGAACCCGGCTCAATTTATCTCAAAGCCTGTGCGACATGAGCAGACCTCGCCGGTGCAACAACTATTTGAAGGATTGCGCTATTCGCGGCGCACGCCGATTGTGTTTGTGGCGATGTTGGCGGTGGCGTTTATTGGCACGTTCGGCTACAACTTTAGCGTGGTGATTCCGTTGCTGGGCGGATTTGTGTTGCACACCGACGCGATGGGCTTTGGCATTTTGTCGTCGGCGATGGGAATTGGTTCTCTGCTGGGTGCGCTCTTTAACACGCTGAGCAACAGTATCTCGCTGCGACGTTTGCTGTTGGCATCGCTCGGCTTTAGTCTGTTTTTGGGTGCAGTTGCGTTTAGCACACAGATGTATTTATCTGAGCTGTTGCTCATGTGTCTCGGCTTTTGCGGTGTGTTGTTCTCGACCGCGTCGCAGACGTTGATTCAGGTGGCGGTGCCTGATGAATTGCGCGGTCGCGTAACGAGTTTGTATTTCTTGTTGTTTGCGGGCAGCACGCCTATTGGAGCGCTATTCATCGGCACACTCTCCAACGCACTAAATGTGTCGGACGCAATTGGCTTGTGCGCCGTATTGTGTTTAATCGGTGTCGCGCTGTGCGCGCTGTATACGCGTAGGGTGCGCCCGACACTGCAAGAGGTCAGCGCATAGATGAATCCACATCCCATTTACTCAAAAGACGCGACTGTGTATCTCGTCACGGGCGAGAACAAAGTCATAGCATTGCGTAGCGCCATCGAACAATCAGGCTTTGTCTCAAACCTCATGGATTGGTGGCAAAAGAGTGGCAAGAGCAAAGACGAATTTAAGATCAGCATCAAGCCAAACATCATGACGGCTGCCATGCGCGAGGCGGATTCGCCGACCTACACAGACCCGTTGTTGGTCGAAGAGTTGATTCGCGTGATGCGGCGGCAGGGCTTTGCGCAATTTGCCGTTGTCGAAGCCGAGAACGTCTACAACTATTCATACGAAGGGCGGCGAGTGGGCGCGGTCGCCGAGTTGGTCGGCTATACACAAGATGGCTACACCGTGCGCAGCCTGACTGAGGACATGGTCACGTTTGATTACGGCGCCGATAGTTTGCTGGGTCATCACTTTGCGGGGCGCGCATGGGCGGAGGCGGACTATCGCATCTCATTTGCCAAAAACAAAACGCACTGGCAGTGCTTTTACACCGCGTGCATCAAAAATCTGTATGGCTGTCTGCCGATGTGGGACAAAATGAAGTACTACCATGGGCAGACGCCAGATGGCAAAAACATCGAATTTTCGGACGCGGCGGTCGAGTGCGCCAATGCGTTGTGGTGTCATTTTGGATTTATGGATGCGTGGATCAGCGGCGACGGACTTACGGGTCATGTGCGTGATGCGTCGCCAAATCGCACCGAAGTTATATTTGCGAGCGAAAATATCTATGCGTTAGATTGGGTCGCGGGTGAGAAGATGCAGCTCAACCCGATGGATAACTTTGTGATTCAAAAGGCGCGCGCCAAATGGGGCGACATTCGCATCACGCGCGTCGGCGATATGGCGCCGTGGCATCCATGGAGCAATGTCAAACCCGCCGTCGTGAAATCTATGGACGTGGGTGAAGAGTGGTATCACATCAGCCGTTTCTTTTCGCATTCGTTGGCTGAGGATCAAGACATCCGATTTAAGCCAACCAGCACAAGCATTTACTATCGCACCATTCACAGCGTGCTCAATGAGTTTGATCGTCTATTTTTGACGCCGACCACCGTGGCAAAAACAAACATCGTTGAGATGACGCATGATTTTGGCGACGATTAAATCCGCGCGAAAAGAATTTGCCACTCATACATTGCTCTAACGCAGCGAGGGTACACTCGCCCTAATGTCAATTCACGAAAATGAGCGTCTGCAACATCTGCTTGATATTGCTGATGCTGTCAATGATGCACAACTGGAGTCCGATCTAGCGACGGCGCAAGAACACATGGAAGTTGCGCCTGTCGAGGCTCCAATTCCCGAAACAAAAGAGCCTGATATCCGCACTGTGCCGATCTTGCCATTGCGCGGCATGTTGCTATATCCGATGGCGGCGGTGCCACTGCGCAGCAATAACCCGCGTTCGATTCGCTTGATTGATGACGCCGTGCTGAGCAAGACGATGGTCGGCGTCGTTGCCTGCAAACGCGGCGACAACGAAGACCCGGGCAAAGACGATATCTTTGAGATTGGCACGATTGCTACCATCGTGCGCACCTTCAAGGCGCCGGACGGCATGACAAATCTGATCGTGCAAGCCGGCGAACGCTTTAAGGTGTTGGAATATGTGCAGACCGAGCCATATCTCGTCGCGCGTATCCAAATGCTCGAAGAGCCATACGAAGTCTCGCAAGAGACGGAGGCGCTGCGCCGCAACATTAGTCAGGCATTTGCAAAAATCGCCGACCTCAAACCCGGCATCCCGGATGAATTTGCGACGATGGCGCAAGGCATGGAAGACCCACGCCAACTCACGTATGCGGTGGCGACATTTATGGCGCTTGATATGGGCGACGCGCAAAAGCTGCTTGAGATGGATGTGTTGCCCGACAAGATGATGTTTTTGCTCACCTTGTTGAATAAAGAACTCGAAGTGCTCGAACTCGGCAAAAAGATTCAGACCCAAGCTACCAAAGAGATGGAAAAGATGCAACGCGAGTATTACTTGCGTGAGCAAATGAAAGCCATCCAACGCGAGCTAGGCGAGGCTGAGGACACACAAGCTGAGATCGCCGAACTGCGCGAAAAAATAAACGCGGCGGGCATGAACGATGAAGCGCGCAAAGAAGCCGAGCGCGAGCTGAGCCGTCTGAGTAAATTGCCGACGCAAGCCGCCGAGTATGGCGTGATCCGCACGTATCTGGATTGGATGACCTCGCTGCCGTGGCAAAAAGGCACGACCGACAATCTTGACATCGCCCATGCGCGCGGCGTGCTTAATGAAGATCACTATGGATTGGACGACATCAAGGAGCGCATCCTCGAATTTTTGGCAGTGCGCAAACGCAAGCATGAACTCAAAGCACAAGACGGCGTGACGACCAATTCAAAAGGAAAAGCATCGGCTGAATCGCAAGCTGTGGACTATGTACGCCCTGAGCGCGAAGGCGTGATCTTGTGTTTTGTCGGTCCGCCCGGCGTCGGCAAGACCTCGCTCGGCGCGAGCATCGCGCGCGCGATGGGTCGCAAATTTATTCGCATGAGCGTCGGCGGCGTGCATGATGAGAGTGAGATTCGCGGATTTCGCCGCACGTATATCGGCAGCATGCCCGGTCGCGTGATCCAAGGTCTCCGCCGCAGCGAGAGCCGAAATCCGGTGTTTATGCTGGACGAAGTAGACAAACTCGGGCGCGACATGCGCGGTGATCCGTCGGCTGCGCTGCTTGAGGTGCTTGATCCTGAGCAGAATCGAGAGTTTCGCGATCACTATCTCGATGTGCCCTTTGACCTGTCGCAGGTCATCTTTGTTTGCACGGCGAATGGGTTGGACACGATACCGGGACCCTTGCGCGACCGCATGGAGATTTTGCAGCTCAGTGGCTACACCGAAAAAGAGAAGCTCAATATCAGCAAAGGTTATCTCGTGCCGCGTCAGCTCAAAGAGAATGGCTTGCGCAAGGGCGAGATCAAATTTGACGATGAGACGCTGTTGCAACTGATGCGCGATTACACACGCGAGGCGGGCGTGCGCAATCTGGAGCGTGAGATCGGCAGCATCTGTCGCAAGATCGTGACGCAATCAGCCGAAGGCAAGCTCAAACTGCCGACGCGTGTCAAACCAAAGCAACTCAGCGAGTGGCTTGGCAAACCCAAGTTTTATAGCGAAGCCAAAGACCGCACCAACATTCCGGGCGTAGCGATTGGCATGGCGTGGACACCCGTCGGCGGCGATATTTTGTTTATCGAGGCGACGCACATGCAAGGCGCGAAGGGCTTTATGCTGACCGGACAACTGGGCGATGTGATGCGCGAGAGCGCGCAGATCGCGCTGAGCTATGTGCGCAGCCGCGCAACAAAATTAAAAATAGACAAAAAAGTTTTCGCTGAAAACGACATTCACCTGCATGTGCCGAGCGGCGCGCAACCCAAAGATGGACCCAGCGCAGGCGTAGCCATGAGCACGGCGCTGGTGTCATTGCTGCAAGGGCGCAAGGTGCGCGCGGATGTGGCGATGACGGGCGAGATCACTTTGCGCGGGGCAGTGTTGCCCGTCGGTGGCATCAAAGAGAAAGTGCTGGCGGCGCATCGCATCGGACTCAAGACGATCATTTTGCCGCGCCGTAACGAGGTTGATCTCGATGATCTGCCGACTGAGGTGCGCGACGCGCTCAAATTTGTTCTGGTGGATCGTGTCGAGCAGGCGTGGGAGGCTGCGCTCGAAGCGCCAACTGTGGCGGTGGTTGCAAAACCAAGCCGCAAAAAAGCGTGACAACTTGTCATTCTGAACGGAGCAAAGCGCAGTGAAGAATCTCTGACAGTGCATGTAAATTGACGCTTT
>CAZVQE010000005.1:0-2811 GCA_964628875.1 uncultured Anaerolineae bacterium | reverse complement strand
ACGCAAGAGCTATTTAAGCGCGCGTGTGCCGACTGCCACAGCAATGAGACGGTCTGGCCCTGGTACAGCAATATCGCGCCTGTATCGTGGATGGTGCAAAAACATGTGGACGATGGTCGCCGTCAATTTAATGTGTCGGTGTGGGGCACGGCAGGCACAAATCGTGAAGCCCGATCTGCCGCAAATAATGTTCGCCAAGGGTCAATGCCAGAGCCAACATACTTGCCAGCGCATCCTGAGGCACGATTGACCGACGCCGAAAAGCAAGATCTAATCAACGGGCTTGTTGCCACGTTTGGTGATGAGCAACGCCGCGCACCGGGTCAGCGCCCATAGAGCGCCATCTACAAAATAAACAACAAAAAAGCCGCGTTAATTTCGCGGCTTTTTTTGTTTATTCGCATTATGGGAGTGTCTATGATGAGAGGGATAACCGTCATTCCTGCGAAAGCAGGAATCCGATATTCCGCCTAAAAGATTCCCTAAAGATGAAATGACGACGAATGACAATTGCTATGCACGTGTCACCCTTCGTATGATCGAGAATCTCTCCGAACAGCTATACTCGCATGTGCATGAAAACGTATCGCTTCTTCTTGGCGGGACTTGGCAATATCGGACGCAACTTACTTGAAATCTTTAACACACGCGCGCAGCTATTGCAATCGCGCTACGGTGTCGAGATGCGCGCGGTGGCTCTGTCTGATTCAACAGGGACACTCATTGACCCCGACGGCATCTCGCTGGGCTCAGTCATCGCCGCAAAATCAGCCAAAAAGGGCTTGCGCGAATTGCGCGGCGCACGCAGCGACATGGGCGCGCTGGATGTGTTGCACACGGGCATCGAAATTGATATTTTGTTTGACGCCACGCCGGTTAATCTGCAACACGGCGATCCGGGCTTGAGCCTGACGCGCGATGCGCTCATGCGCGGCATCCATGTTGTCACTGCTAATAAGGGACCGCTCGCGCTGGCGTATCAGGAGCTTGCCAAGCTCAGCGATCTGAGCGACCCTGCCAAACCTGCGTTGCGATTTAGCGGCGCGGTCGGCGGCGCGATGCCAACCATCAACGTCGGCCGGTGGGATCTCGTCGGCGCGCATATCTCGCGCGTCGAGGCGGTGCTCAATGGCACGACCCAAGTCATCTTGCACATGATGGGGCAGGGCGCGACCTATGACGAAGCCCTCAAAAAAGCGCAAGACAGCGGCATTGCCGAGACCGACCCATCGCTCGATGTGCAAGGCTGGGACGCCGCAAACAAACTCGTCATCATCGCAAACTCGGTGCTGCATCAGCCCACGACGCTCGCCGATGTGAGTGTGACCGGCATCAGCAGCCGCACCGCCGACGAGGTGCGCGCCGCGCAAGTAGTTGGCGAGCGCGTGTCACTTTTGGCGACGGCAGAATGGAGCGGCGACCGATATAAGCTCGCTGTGGCGCCGACTTCGTTGTCAGATTCACACCCATTTGCGCGGCTGACACATCAGATGGCGATTCGCTACGAGACTGACTTGTATGGCGCGCAAACCCTCATCACCGAAGAAGAGGGGCCGCTCGGCTCATCTGCCGCGATGTTGCGCGACTTCATTGATATTCATCGAAATAAATAAACCCAAACCTATGCGCTGGACTTATTCTGACGCCCTAAAGCTTTTGCCGACGCCGAGTGGCGCGCGCGATGTCGAGCTATTTAAAAATGGCAGCCTGATCGTCGAGCTGTATGCGCCGCGCGGTCACGATCCACAGCAGCCACATATGCAAGATGAGCTGTATATCGTGCAGCGTGGCAGCGGCATGTTTGTAAATGGCGCTGTGCGTCATGCGTTTTCTGAGGGCGATGTGTTGTTTGTGCCGGCGGGTGTGCCACATCGCTTCGAGGAGTTTAGCGACGACTTTGCGACATGGGTTGTGTTTTACGGCGATATAGGTGGTGAATTGGCGCTCACGGGTGTGAAACCAAAGGTCGAGCCAACCTTTCGCAACGACTTACTCGCACTCGCGCGTAGCGCCTATTTGCGGCTCGAAAATTTTCTCGATGGCATCAGCGATTCTCAAGCCACCGATCTGCATGACGCGGCGGGCTGGGCGGTCAAAGATCACGTCGTGCATCTCGCGCTATGGCAACGCGGCATGACTGCCGCCGCGCGCAAACAGCCGCGCTGGGAGGCGGTCGGGCTTACGCGCGAGCTACTGTATAGCGCGGACTGGGATGCATCCAATGACATCTTGTTTCAGCGACATCGGCATCGTTCATTCAACGACGCGCGCTGGATGCTACACAAATCACACGCAGAGTTTATGCAGCAGGTCGCCAGCATGAGCTATGCGGATGTGCTTTTACCGTATCGCCATTTTCAGCCCGACAGCGACTACGACAAACCTATTTTGCGATGGCTGTGGGGCGACAGCGGCGAGCATTTTGACGAGCATCTGCCGTGGATGCAAAAAATCGTCGGCGCGTAATCAATACATATCAGTTTGTCATTCTGAGGCTCGGAGAGCCGAAGAATCTCTGATGCGTGAATTGATGCGTTAGAGATTCTTCGTCGCTTCGCTCCTCAGAATGACAAATTACATCTGAATTGGGTCAGTACACAAACGGAATGAGCTTCTTCACGCGCTGACGATAGGCGGCGTAGCCCGTGTATTTGTTGATGAGGAATCGCTCCTCGAACGCGGCTTTGCGATCAAAAAACACAAACGCGATGAGCGCCGCAAATGCGCCCGAGATTGTGCAAGTGACCAACGCCCACGCCGCGACGCATAAGATCACACCGCTGTAAATTGGGTGACGCACGATGGAGTATG
>CAZVQE010000004.1:5551-23440 GCA_964628875.1 uncultured Anaerolineae bacterium | reverse complement strand
TGATTACGCTCGGCATTATTTTGCTGGTGGCGTTTGCGTTGATTTTTAGCAATCGCGTACGCGCGGATGTCGTTGCGATCTGCGTGGCTTTGGCGCTTGGTTTGACGAAGCTGATCGCACCCAGTGAGGTTTTTAGTGGCTTTAGCAGTGACGCGGTCATTACGCTGATGGGTTTGCTTGTCATGACACATGCGCTTTTTGTGAATGGCGTTACGGCAAGCATGGGTCGTTGGCTGTTCCGCGTGTCAGGCGCGAGCGAGGTGCGTTTGCTGGCGATCATGATGAGTGTGACCGCGGCGTTGTCACTGTTTATGAACAACGTAGCCGCGGTGGCGATGGTGTTGCCCGCGACTTTTGACGCAGCGCGGCGTGCGCAAGTATCGGCTTCAAAGTTGATGATTCCATTGGCTTATGCCTCGTCGCTGGGCGGCGCGGCAACTTTGCTGACGACATGCAACATCATCGTGAGTGCTGCCTTACGCTCAGCTGGATTCAAAGGCTACGGATTGCTTGATTTTGCGGCGGTGGGTGTTGCGATATTTTTAGTCGGCGTCATCTACATGCTCGTGCTTGGTAGACGATTGCTTCCTTCACAGGCGTCATTGATTATTGAGAATGAGATTTCAACCAGTGCGGATTCGATTCCTCTCAAGAAATCCCGCGCGATCCTCTCACTCCTCATCCTGCTTGTAGCGCTGGGACTTGCCGCCGCCGATGTTTTACCGATTTCGCTTGCGGCGATGCTTGGCGCAATGACCATGGTGCTGAGCGGTTGCCTGACGATGGATGATGCCTATCGTGCGATTGATTGGCGCGCGATATTTTTGATCGCGGGCATGTTGCCGATCAGCACCGCCATGCTCAAGACGGGCGCAGGTGCATGGCTGGCGCAAGCGCTATTGAGCGCATTTGCGCATCAGCCGATATGGGTCGTTGCGGCGGTATTGATGTTGTTTGCAATGGCGCTCACTCAGCTCATATCTGGTCAGGTAGCCGCAGTGGTGGTCGCGCCGATTGCCATCAGCTTTGCGCAAAAGCTCGGTGTTGATCCGCGCGCGTTGGCGATGTATGCGGCGTTGGGATGCTCGCTGACATTTCTGACGCCGACGGCGCACTCGACCAATATCTTTGTGATGAGCTGGGGCAAATACATGCCAGCAGATTATGCGCGTGTAGGCGTTGGATTGACATTGATTCTTTTTGCGGCGATCATGTTGGTCACACCGCTCGTTTGGCGTTTTTGATTACTGCTTGTATAATCCTCGCACAATTTCATACGCAACGTTGATCGAGAGGAGTAGTTTGATTTGCGGCAACAGCGAGTGCGTGCCATAGGTTGAGAGCAAGCACGGCATAGCAATCCGATGAAGGTCGCTCAGGAGTTGCAGGTTTAAATAAGAGCAATTGTTTTTGGTTATTAGTTATTAGTTTTTAGTTGCGAGTTTTTATCAACTAAGAACTAAAAACCAATGACTAATGACCATTGAATTTCGGTGGTACCGCGAGCGCCAGCTCGTCCGAAAAGGACAAGCTGGCGTTTTTTGTTTTCGATTGATGATTTGGTGATTAGCTCATTGATGATCGAGTGCAAGTGCGAGATAGATCGGAACAACAAGATGAACTCTGTCATTTCGACGACCAGCGGGAGGAGAAATCTGACCGAGTTTTACGCAAAAGCATTACTTTCGGTCAGATTTCTCCCTGCGGTCGAAATGACAAATTTAGTTTTCATGTTGACATTAAATCGTCAATGATGGAATCATCACATCGTCAATCAAAAAGATAGAAAATGGAAAAAGCATACGATCCAAAACAAGTAGAGCAACGCCTATACGCATGGTGGGACGGTCGCGGCTATTTCAAGCCTGAGTCGCAGATTCATCTTGACCCGCACGAAAAGCCATTCACCATCACGATACCGCCGCCAAATGTGACAGGCACGCTGCACATGGGGCACGCCCTGACGCTCTCTATCGAAGACCTCATGACGCGCTATTACCGCATGAAGGGCGCGCGCACACTGTGGGTGCCGGGCAGTGACCACGCAGGTATCGCCACTCAAACCGTCGTCGAAAAGAACCTCGCCAAGCAAGGCAAGTCACGCCACGACATGAGTCGCAGTGACTTTGTAGAGGAAGTGTGGGACTGGAAGGCGCAATCGCATGAGGTTATCACACGCCAATCAAAAGCGATGGGCATCAGCGTGGATTGGACGCGCGAGGCCTTTACGTTGGATGAGGATCGCAGTCGCGCGGTGCTGACTGCCTTTAAGATGCTCTACGATAGAGGTCTCATCTATCGTGACACGCGCATGGTGAATTGGGATCCAGTTCAACAAACGGGCGTGAGCGATCTCGAGGCTGAGACCGATGACGAAGGCGAAGCCGGTCATCTGTGGACGCTGCGTTATCCGCTACAGACGATACGCTGGGATGCGCCGCGTCACGAGTGGGGCAGTGGCAAATGGGCTGAAGGCGCGACGGAGTGGATCACACTCAGCACGACACGCCCTGAGACATTGCTTGGCGATACAGCAGTGATGGTGAATCCAGACGACGAGCGATACACGCACCTCATCGGCTGCCGCGCCATTTTGCCTGTGCATGGTGTGCCGATCCCGATCATCAGCGATGCGAGCGTTGATCCAAAGTTTGGCACCGGCGCGGTGAAGGTAACACCCGCGCACGACTTTAACGATTATGAGGTTGGCAAGCGCCATCACCTGAGCTTTATCGAGGTGCTAGATCAACACGCACGCATGAACGACAAAGCCGGCATCTATGAAGGACTTGACCGATTCGAGTGCCGCAAGCGCATCGTGGAAGATTTGCAAAAAGAAGGTTTGCTTGTAAAGGTTGAGGATTACATGGTGCGTCTGTCACGTGGACAACGCAGCGGCGCGGTGCTAGAGCCGCGTATGAGCCTGCAATGGTGGTGCAACATGAAAGGCATGGCGGATGCAGCCATTGCCAGTGTGCGCGAAGGGCGCATGAAGATCGTGCCTGAGCGATTTGAAAAAGTATGGTTTCAGTGGCTCGAAAATATCCGCGATTGGTGCATCAGCCGCCAACTCTGGTGGGGTCATCAAATCCCTGTGTGGTACGTAGAAGGGGTTAGGGGTTCGGAGTCAGGGGCAGCTAGTCCTCAGCCTACGTCATATTGTGCGCTTAACGAGACCGAAGCCTACGCCGCCGCACGTAAAGATTGGGGTGATGGTGTGAAGCTGGCGCAAGACCCAGACGTGCTTGACACATGGTTTAGTAGCGGCTTGTGGCCCTTTAGCACGCTGGGCTGGCCTCAGACTGATCACCCTGATTTCAAAAAGTTTTATCCGACCACGATGCTAGAGACGGGCTATGACATTTTGTTCTTTTGGGTGGCGCGTATGGTGATGATGGGGCTAGAGCTGACCGGTCAGGAACCATTTGACACCGTGTATCTGCATGGTCTGGTGCGGCAGGACGACGGACAAAAGATGAGCAAGAGCCGCCCTGACAAGGCGATTGATCCACTCAAGATGGTGGACCAATTTGGCGCGGACGCATTGCGATTTTTCTTGGTGACGGCAGGCGCGCCCGGCAATGACATCCGCATGTTTGTAGATCGCGTCGAAGGCGCACGCAACTTTGCAAACAAATTGTGGAACGCCACGCGCTTTGTGTTAAGCAAGCTGGACACCGATTCACAGACAGACGCGACGCTGGCTGATCGCTGGATCATCGCGCGGCTCAACCAAGTCACGGCTGAGGTGCGCCGCCTCAACAACGAATATCAATATGGCGAGGCAGGCAAACTGATCTACGAATTTATTTGGTCGGATTTTTGCGACTGGTATCTTGAGCTCAGCAAACTGCATCTCAATACACGCGTGCTTGTGCGCGTGCTGGATGCGGCGTTGCGCCTGTTGCACCCGTTTATGCCGTTTGTGACTGAGGAGCTATGGCAAGCCCTCAAGCAAAAGACCAACCTTGCGCCAGAGTTTCCGTCACTCATGCTCGCCGCGTATCCATCGGTGAATGAGGCTGAGATTGACACGGCGGCGCTCGCTGACATGGCGACGTTGCAGGAGGTCATTCGCGCCATTCGCAACGCACGCTCCGAATACAAAGTAGAACCCAACAAACGAGTCGCGGCAACGATCATTGCAGGCGGGCGTACTGACATGCTCACGCAGTCACGCGAGGCGATTGTGTCCTTGGCAAATGTGGACTCAGCGCAACTCACGATCGCAGCGCAACAGCTTGATTCGCTCGATCAAGCGGCGACCTATGCGCTGGGCGATACGACAGTCTATCTGCCGATGTCGGGTTTAGTTGATCTTGCTGCGGAGCGCCAACGGCTGAGTGATGAATTGAGCGGTATCGAGCAAGCTATCACCCGTAGCGAAAGCCTGCTCAACAGCGATTTTGGCAAGCGCGCACCGGCATCTGTCATCGAAAAAGAACGGGCTAAGCTGACGGACTTACACAGCAAACGCACGCAGATCAATGCGCGGCTGGCGCAGATGTGATTTTACGATAAAAACAATTAAGACGGCAGGTCTCAAAATCTGCCGTTTTTTTGTTTCTCGTCGCCGATGGGTTTTTTTCCATCTGGCAACGAAGGAATTGCCTATTGACAGCGACGAAATATGAGCAATAATCAATAGCGCATACGGATGTTATACGCCGTTGATAGTTCAATATTCAATTAAGGAGATCCAACGATGTTATTTTTCTCACAATGGTTATGGTTGATCATCGCTGCACTGATCGGATTTTTGATCGGGGCATTAATTCATAGGCTCTGGGCAAACAACTTCTGGAGCAATAAGCCAAGTTGCTGTGAAGAGACGGAAGCAAAGCTAAAGACTGTGCAATCTGATCTTGACGCAGCGATCAAAGCGCGTGATGGTTTTGAGTCAAACCTCAAAGTGCGCGTAGGGGAGTTGGCTGCGGCAACCGCTGCGGGTGCCGCGTTCCAAGTAGGCATCAGCAAACTAACCGGTGAGAAGGATGCCGCTGCGAAGGCGTTGGCTGACGCAAATCTACGCATCTCAAAACTCGAAGGCGATCTCAAGGTTGCTGGGGACGGTGGCGCAAAATATGAAGCCACACTCAAGACCCGTGACGTTGAATTGAATGACCTCCGCGCGAAGCTCGCCAAAATCGAAGGCGATCTGAAACTCTCGGGCGACAAGAGTATCAAGGCGGACACCGATTTGAAAGCCAAGATTGCTGAGTTGGCTGCGGCGACTGCGGGTGGCGCAGCGCTCCAAGCAACGATCAGCAAGCTGACAGGTGAGAAGGACAATTCAGCCAAGTTGCTCGCCGATGCAAATGCACGTATCGCCAAGCTCGAAGCTGACCTCAAAGCTGCCGGCGACACCTCAAAATTTGACGCCAGCATCAAAGCAAAAGATGCCGACCTGAGCAGCGCCAATGTACGCATCGCCAAGCTCGAAGGCGACCTAAAGTCGCGCATTGCTGAGGTCGCAGCCGCGACCGCCGGCGGCGCAGCGCTTCAGGCAACCGTTAGCAAGCTAACGGGTGAGAAGGACGCTTCAGCTAAGGCGCTCGCTGATGCTAACGCGCGCATCGCCAAGCTCGAAGCCGACCTCAAAATTGCTAATGATGCTAATACAAAAACACAAGGCGACCTGAAAGGCAAGATTGCTGAGTTGGCTGCAGCGACCGCCGGCGGCGTGGCGCTTCAAGCCTCGATGAGCAAGCTCACGGGCGATAAAGATTCATCAGCAAAGGCGCTCGCCGATGCCAATGCGCGCATCGCCAAACTCGAAGCTGATCTAAAAGCTGCGGGTGATACACATCAACAAACCGTGCATGGCTTGGTGATGAATAAAGGCGCCAGCGATAAGGGTTATGCAGACGCGCAGGCAAAGATCGCCGCATTGGAAGTTCAATTGAAGGCAGCTAAAGATGCTAATGCTCGCACAAGCGCCAGCCTGCAAGGGCGCACCACCGAGCTAGCAAGCGCACAATCACAGCTTGGCACATTGCGCACGAGCGTAAGCAGTGGCTCTGCCGCCAAGGATCGTGAGTTGGCTGAATTGCGCGCCCAAGTGGGTTCGCTACGTGCTGAAGTGAATGCACTCTCAGCCGACAAAGCCTCATTGCAATCTGAGCTTTCGGCTGAGCGCGCCAAACCAGTAGCCGCACCGGTTGCGGCGTTGGCTGGTGGTGTGGTGGTCACAGAGGCAATGAAGCAAGCCACCGCTTCGACCAAAGCTGCGGCGCAAAAGAATTTGCCACAAGGCGCAACCGTCACAGTAGCGGCATGTCCGCAACACTTGAGCGATGTCAAGGGAATCGGCACAGTCTATGAGGGACGCTTGTATGCGGCCGGCATTGGTAGCTACTGGGAGCTTGCCAACATGTCCGACGATGACTTTAAGAATATGCTTGAGATCAAGGACATGGACTTGATTCGTGTGCCGTTTGCGACCACGCGCGAGGATGCAACGCGCCTAGCAAAAGAATCCAACAGCATTGGACGCACATGGACAGCTGAAGAACCAGATGATTTTGAGCCATTGGGTGGAATTGGTTACACCTACGAGAAGCGCCTCTACGACGCAGGTTTGTGCACTTACAAAGCATTGGCAGCCGCATCGGTCGAGCAACTCGAGAAAGTGTGTATTCCGGGTCGTCGCCCGCCAGTTATGCCGGATTTTGCCTCATGGATCGAGCAAGCCAAAAAATTGGTTGCAAAAGGCTGAATTGAAGATTGATGTGCTGGCAGAGATTGTTCTAGAGATTGTTCTATTGAGCGATTTATGCCAGCTACAGGGTGAACAAAATGAAGTGTAAAGATCCATCCTACTTGGGTGCGTTTGGAAGACTCAGTAGATTATTTTGGCTGATACCTTTGATATTGGCTTGTTTGTTGTGTTTGGCGGGCTGGTTGTTTGCGAGCCAACACCGCATCAATCCTTTGGGCAATGCTAAGCTAGAAGCTGGCAAACCCATTGAGATCAGCGGTGTGGCAGGAGCCAATGACTGCTTGAACATTTTGGATGGCGACAAGGTTTTGGGTACGACCAATGCAGACGCCAATGGCAATTGGAAATTCTCGTTGCCAGCGACGCTTGCATCTGGCGCGCACAAGATTTACGCCAAGCTCAACGGCACATGCAGCAATACCATGCGCGTTGCTGGTGGCGAATGGGGCCCGTTGGATGTGAATTTGGCGGCGCCTGCGGCAGCCGTTGTTGCGGCTGCTCCAACAGCAGCGCCTGCGCCGACTGCAGCGCCTACGGTGGCGCCGACAGCCGCGCCGACCGCAGTGCCCATTAACAACATCGTGCCTGTTGCGCCGTCTGTGCTAAACCTCAAAGAAGGCGACAAGTTTGACACTGGCAAGGCTCCTGTTATCAACGGCATGGCTGCGCCAAATGCAAAGCTCAAGATCTTTGACGGCGACAAGCTGATCTGTGAGACGACGGCGGACAAAGACGGCAAATGGTCATGCGATGCGTCTAAACTCGCCGATGGCGCGCACCGTTTGATTGTGCAGCAAGTGGATGACAAGGGCAATGTGGTGTCAGCTGCATATCCGCTCGGCTTTAATGTTGGAAGCGCGACAGCTACGGCTGCAGTGACAAGCACGACAACGGTAACGCCAACTGCGACTGCAGTTGCAACAACCATTGCTGACCTTGGCAAAGATCCATTGGCGATTGGCGCGATGATCAAAGGCACATGCGGCAAAGATTGCAACATCACGATCATGGATGGCGCCAAAGAAATTGGCACAGTCAAAGCGGAAGCAAATGGCACATGGTCATTTAAGTTGCCAGTGTCACTCGCGCCGGGTAACCATGCGCTAAAGGCGATTTGCAAAGACGCCAGCGGCAAAGTGATTAACGAATCTGCGATTGCAAATATTGTGATTGCGGTGCCGTTGCCGGTGACGGGTGGTCAGTTGTAGATCAGATCCGCGTTTGATTCAAAACTAACAAAACTGCGCTCGGAGCTCGAAACTCCGAGCGCAGTTTTATTTCGTTACAATTCATCTATGCAAACATTGCGTGTATTGCGCGCGTATGTGCGGCTCAATTTGCAAATTATTTTTGCGTATCGCCTCAACACATTGGTTGACCTTGGCGTGGCGCTGATGTGGCTTGTGTGGGAGTTGGTCAGTCTCGGCGTCATTTACAACAACACCGATGCAATTGGTGGCTGGAAAGCAGGCGACCTTATCGCGCTGCTCGGTGCATCAAAAGTGCTGCACGCTGTGATGTTTACGATGATTTGGCCCAACACTGATTTTTTTAATAAAGCTGTGCGCGATGGCACGCTTGATTACACATTTTTAATGCCTGCTAATAGTCAACTGCTGGTCAGCATCAATCGTCTGACCGTGTGGCAACTGCACAACATAGTGCAGGCATTTATCCTCGTGCCATTGGGAATCTGGATGAGCGCGCGCACCACAACGCCAGCGGATTTGTTGCTATTTGTCGCGCTGTGTCTCAGTGGCATGCTCATCGTCTATAGCCTGTGGATCGTGCTGATCGCGGCAGTATTTTGGTTCACCAAGTTTGACAACAATGTCACCATCATCCAAGCCATGATGGACACGGGGCGATACCCCGCGACCATTTATCCGACGTGGTTGCGCATCTTGGTCACATTTGTTGTGCCGATAGCTGTGGCGACGACCGTGCCGATACAGGCGTTGCGCGGCGAGTTGCCTGTGTTGCAGGGAATGGGTTTTCTACTATTTGGCGTCGCTGCGCTTTGGGGCGCGTCGCTTGTCTGGCGCGCGGGTGTGCGCCGATACAGCGGCGCGTCGGCGTAAAATCGTCTTGATGACGATTACTACGCAAACCGCCGAACACATCGCACGCGAACACTTTGACATCCACGCCAGCGCATCGGCACTGGATGGTGAGATTGATCGCAATTTTCATTTACGCGCAGACGATGGCGCGCAATATGTCCTCAAAATATCACGCGCGACGCAAACGCGCGAGTCACTCGATTTACAGACAAAGGTGTTGTTGCATGTGCAGTCACGCGCGCCGCAAGCGCCCATTCAGCACCCACTCAAAGCTAAAAATGGCGACTATCTGATCGCGCGGGATGATACGACGACTGCGCGCGTTGTCACGTTTTTGGATGGGAGATTGCTGGCAAATAGCGCGCCGCACAATGCAGAGCTGATGCGCGATCTCGGGCGCGTGTTGGCGCAGATTGATCACGCGCTTGTGGATTTTGAGCATCCAGCGGCACATCGCTGGCTCAAATGGGATCTCGCCCAAGCGAACTGGATCGGCGATGAGCTAGATCATCTCGATGCGCCGCAACGCACCCTCGTTGAGCAACTGTTTGCGCACTATCGCGCCATCGAGCCACTGCTCTCGGAGCTGCCTCAGCAGGTCATCCACAACGACGCAAACGACTACAACATCGTCGTGAGCGGCAAGGCGCTGAGCGAGCGGCGCGTCAGCGGCATCATTGATTTTGGTGACGCGCTGTATACGCAGCGGGTGAATGAAGTAGCGATTGCCTGCGCCTATGCGTTGCTGGATAAACCTGACCCGATTGCGACTGCCGCCGAGATCGTGCGCGGTTATCACGCGCAAAACCCATTCGCCGAAAATGAGATCGCCGCGCTGTATGGTCTCATCTGTGCGCGGCTGTGCGTCAGTGTGGTGAATAGTGCCATCCAAAAGCAACGCGAACCCGATAACACGTATCTGGCGATCAGCGAAAAACCAGCGTGGGCGGCGATGGAGCGGCTGGTGACGGTGCACCCAAACTTTGCACACTACATGCTGCGTGATGCGTGCGGCTGGGCGCCGTGCCCGACCTCGCCGCGCGTGGTGCAATGGCTCACAGATCACGCGGGCGAGATCGGCGCGCTATTTGCGCCTGACATCCGCACGGCAAAGCTGGCGGTGTCAGATTGGAGCGTCGGCAGCACCGAGTTGGGCTCGCCGCAAGATTTTTTTGACACGCCCAAGCTGACACGCCAAATGTGGCAGCGCATGCGCGACGAAAATCTGACCGCGCTGATGGGCGCGTGGAATAGCCCGAGGCCGATATATGGCAGTGATGCATTTGTGATTCAGAGCAATGATGGCCCAGTTTGGCGCACGGTGCATATTGGCATGGATACGTTTATGGACGCCGAGACACCGATCTATGCGCCGTTGGATGGCGTGGTGCATAGCTTTCGCAACAACGCGGTGGATTTTGACTATGGCCCATGCGTCGTGCTAAAGCATACGGTGGATAACGATCTCACGTTTTATACGCTGTATGGTCACAACAGTCTTGATACGCTTGATGGTTTGTTTGTGGGGAAATTGATCCGTAAAGGTGAACGCGTCGCCAAGATCGGTAACTATCCAATCAATGGCAACTGGCCCCCGCATCTGCACTTTCAGATCATTTGTGACATGCTCGGCTTTGAGGGCGATTTTTATGGCAGTGCCAAAGCCAGCGAGCGCAATGTATGGCTGAGCATTTCACCTGACGCAAACCTGATTCAACAGACGCCCGCCGAACTCTGGCAAAACAAACCGCCGAGCATCGAAGAACTCAGCGCACGCCGCAAAGAGCGCATCGGGCGCAATCTGAGCGTGTCCTATCAAAAGCCATTGCATATCGTGCGCGGCTATATGCAGCGACTGTATGACGCGGATGGACGGCGCTATCTTGACAGCGTAAATAACGTCGCACATGTCGGGCACTGTCATCCGCGCGTGGTGGCTGCCGCGCAAAAACAAATGGCGGTGTTGAATACAAATACGCGCTATTTGCATGAGTCATTGCTGCGCTATGCGGATCGGCTGTGCGCGACACTGCCATCGTCACTCAGCGTGGTGTATCTGACCTGCTCAGGCAGCGAAGCCAATGAACTCGCGCTGCGCCTCGCACGCGCACACACGCGACAGCGCGACGTCATCATCAGTGATGGCGCATATCACGGCAATACGCAGGGCTTGATTGAGATCAGCCCGTATAAATTTAATAGCGCAGGTGGCACGGGCAAACCGGCGACGACGCATATCGCGCCAATGCCCGACGTATATCGCATGCCGCGGACGGGCGCGGCTTACGCACAACTCATTCAACACAACATAGACAGGATTCATGCGTTAGGGCGCGGTCTCTCGGCATTTATGATCGAATCTATCCTGAGCTGTGGCGGGCAGATCGTGCTGCCCGATGGCTACCTTGCTGAGGCATATCGCCTTGTGCGCGCGGCAGGCGGCGTGTGCATCGCCGACGAAGTGCAGACTGGCTTTGGGCGCGTCGGGTCACACTTTTGGGCGTTTGAGATGCAGAGCGTTACGCCCGATATCGTTGTGATGGGCAAACCCATCGGCAACGGTCATCCGATGGGTGCGGTCGTGTGCACGACGGAGATCGCCGACTCATTCAACAATGGCATGGAGTATTTCAATACGTTTGGTGGCAACGCCGTGTCATGCGCAATCGGCGAGGCAGTGCTTGATGTGATCCGCGATGAGGGCTTGCAGGCGCACGCGGCGGAGGTCGGCGATTATTTCTTGGCTCAATTGCGCCAGTTGCAGTCGCGGCATGCCATCATCGGCGACGTGCGCGGCGTGGGTCTTTTTCTTGGCTTTGAATTGGTACGTGACCGGGCGACGCTAGAGCCAGCGGCTGAGGCAGCTAGCTATGTGGCAAACCGTATGCGTGAGATGGGCGTGCTGGCTAGCACAGACGGTCCGCTACACAACGTCATCAAAATCAAGCCGCCGATGCAATTCAACCAACGCGATGTTGATCTATACATCGCCTGTCTCGACAAAGCGTTGCAAGAGGACTTTGTGAAGTGATGACTCAATGTGCCAATGTCTCAATTATTCAAGCGGGTGATGCGGCTTGTTGTCTGTGTGCGCGGGTTTATCTTTGGTCTCGACCACAGTTGTCTCTGGAGTCGGATGCGCCCCATGCGTATCTGAATGTGCGTGTTCGGTGCGCTGGTGCGGCAACTTGTAGCTGTTCTGCTCGTTGTGAGGAAGCTCATTTGCATTGTCACTGTGTAATTGATAGGACACATCCGTCACAATCACACGCTCCATGCGTTGCAATGCAAAACGAAATGCGAGTCCCGTGTTGGCATGCAGCGCTTGCGCGGGCCAGGTGTCCATGACAAGCTGCCCCATGACCACGTGAATCAAGCGCTTGGGGTCTTTGTCGAGGTGGCGCTGCACATAGCCGACCAAAACCTCAGTCAGGTTACGAAATGGAGCAGGTTCTATGACAAGCGGATGTGAGGCATACTTCATGCGCTCGTCCCATTTGGCTTTGACGAGTTCAGTTTTAGAGGCATCGTTATCAATGTGTACCGCTAGCCATGGGTGGCGCATTGACATTGCAAACTCAACCATTGGCACAGTGCCAGCATGCACATCATCCACGAATACGATGGTGAGGATATCGTGCTTGATCGGATTTACTTTTTGAGTATTGAGACTCAGGATGCGTGCGACATCCTTGTAGTGTCGGTGGATGCGACTCAACACAAAGACGAGCAATGGGATCAGAATGACCGTGATATATGCGCCTTGAGTAAATTTGGTGACCGCAAACACGACCATGACGACAAATGACAAAACCATGCCGATGGCGTTGATGATGAGCTTCACCCACCAATGCGCATCATGATGTAGTGTGCCATATTTGGTTTTGATCTTCTCTCCTGCTTTCAGCTTTGAGGTGCGCAACCAGTGAATCACCATTCCTGCTTGTGACAGTCCAAAGCCCAAAAATACGCCGATCGCATATAACGGAATTAAGCGCGTGGTTTGGCCTTCAAAGAGGATGATGAGGAAAATCGAAGCGAGTGTCAGCCCCGTGATGCCCCATGAAAATACCAGTCGGCTACCGCGAAAACCCAATTGACGTGGCAAAAATCCATCCGACGCCATGATCGAAGACAAACGCGGAAAATCAGCGAAGCTCGTATTTGCCGCCATAATCAAAATGAGCATAGTGGCAATGACGAGCGCCCAGTGCAAGATGTGGTCGGTGCCAACCAATGCCGCTGTAATAAAAGGCAACAGAGCTGGACTCCCCTCAAGGTGACCATTTGCATCTACGGCAATCTCGGGCAACACCTGCATGCGATATGCCAAAAACACGATGCCAAGCAAGTTGATCGCGATCAACGTGCTCATTGCCAACATCGTATTTGCCGCATTCTTGCTTTTGGGTTCTTTGAATGCAGGGATGCCGTTGGAGATCGCCTCTACGCCGGTCAACGCTGTACATCCACTGCTGAATGCGCGTAACACCAACAAAGCGCCAATCGCTTGCGTTGAATGTTTTAGCGCTTCCATTTGCTCTTCTGTGTGCGGCACAATTGGCAATGTGCCAGTAAAGTAACGATAGAAGCCAACGGCCAGAGTCACAAATAGCGTAATGATAAAAAAGTAAGTAGGAATAGCAAATGCTCGCCCAGACTCTTTTACACCGCGCAAGTTAATCAACATCATAAACACGACAGTGACAGATGAAAGAACTACCTGATAGGGCTTAAAGAACGGAAAAGTTGCCGATACGTTTTCCCAGCCACTCGTGATACTGACTGCTACAGTCAGCACATAATCTATCAATAGAGCTGCGCCCGCAATAAGCGCTGGATACTCTCCTAGATTGTCGCGCGATACGATATAGGCGCCTCCGCCGCTTGGATAAGCGAAAATCGTTTGGCGATATGAAATCGTCAGAATAGCCAGCAAGATCACGATCGCGAGCGCAACCGGCAATGCATATGCCGTTGCCGCGACACCTGCGGCTAATAGCACCAACAAAATTTCGCCAGGCGCGTAACCAACAGATGACAGTGCGTCCGACGCAAACACCGCAAGTGCAATGATTTTGCTGATGGCTTGGTGCGCCGCCTCATCGGTGCTGAGGGGACGCCCGATCAGGATTCTTCGTATTTGTTTGATATTAAATGCCATAAGGGCTACTTCACTTCTCTTTGAGTTGTTACACGCAAAACGCCTTGTTGCTCAGGAACTCAAAAATCTCTACCTAGCAACAAGGCGTTGTATACGTCGAGATGAAAATTATACGCCCGAACGCTGGCGCAATGCCTCATACAGCGCGACTGAGCCAGCCACTGCCGCATTGAGCGACTCGATCTTGCCGCGCATCGGCAGCCGTAGCAAAAAATCGGACTTGTCGCGCAACAAGCGCCGCACGCCATCACCCTCGTTGCCGACGATGAGCGCGAGTGCGCCTTTCAAATTGGACCCGTATAAATCTTGTGCGCGAGGGTCATCTTGGAGCGCCGCAATCCACACATCATGCTCGCGCAACTCATCCAGCGCGCGCGCTTGATTCACCACCTGCGCGATCAACAGATGCTCCGTCGCGCCCGACGACGCATGCACAACGGCGGGCGTGACCTCGGCGCTGCGCCGTTCACCGATGATGATGCCATGCACACCCACCGCATCTGCCGCGCGAATCAACGTGCCAAGATTTTGTGGGTCTTGCAGTGTGTCGAGCATCAAGATAAACGGCGGCTCGTTGCGCGATTGTGCGCGCGCGAGGATGTCATCGAGCTCGACGTATGGATAGTCGCCGACCTCGAGCACGACCCCATGATGATGCGCACTGCGTTCACTCATGCGGTCGAGCACCTCGCGTGGGACTGTTTGAATCGGAACGTGCTGCGCCTGCGCTTGCGCCAAAATTTCATTGAGCACGGGCGCGTCTTTTGCACCGTCCGCCAAAATGAGCTTGTGGATTTTGCGACGCTTAGCGCGCAGACACTCGCGCGCGGCGTGCCTACCAATCAACCTTTGCATGATGTCAATCTACGGCAAAATCGCAGCGCGCAGCACTTCGAGGTTGCCCGCGTGATACGCCTCGTGCCGCCCAAAAAACAACAGCATGTCGCCACGCTTCATCGTAAAGCCAATCATCGAGACGGTCTCATCGGCTTTCGACTGTGGCATTTTTTCGATGGCCGCGATCAGCCGCGTTTGCGATTCAGCATATAGGCGCATGAGATCGGCGAATGGCACAAAGCCGGGCTCGTCGTGCAGCACAGGCGCGGAGTCGCGCGCAAAACGCTTGGCTTTGGCTTCGTCAAAAATGAGCGAGTCGCCCGCTAGATCGTGCATGTAATTGCGATAGCACATGATGTGACCTAGCACCCAATACAGACAGTTGCTGGCAAATGGCGGTTGGCGCAGCGCGTCTGAGTGTGTCACGTCTTTGAGATGCGTGTTCACGTTTAGCGCATTGCGCGCCAGCATCGTCGTAAATCCTTCGGTTGTTATGAGCATGATTTTCTCCTGTTCTCTATCTGTCACTCTGAAACTCGAAGAGCCGAAGAATCCCTTAATAGTGCCTTCACAGAGGTTCTTCACTGCGCTTCGTTTCGTTCAGAAAGACAGTGCATCTATCACAAAAATCGTTTGCGGATCGCCCAATCAAGGCGATGGTAACGCACGATCAACATCCACACGCGATGCAGTAGGCGCTGACGCAGCGATTGATCCCATTCCACGCCACCCTCTGGCAATACTCTAAAATTTTTGCGTGCGTTATACGCGGCGTTTACTTGCAGCGCGAGCCGATTGAGACCGCGATACAGCTTGGCATTTTTGGCGTCCGCTAGTGCGGTGTGTGTGTCGGCAGGTCTGTATTTCCACGGAAAAGTATGCTCGCTGCGAATGCGATAGGCGACAGCCGCATGATCCACAAAGCCAAACGCGTTACGCGCGAGCAGCCGCGTCGCCAGATCACGATCTTCGTAGATCAGCGATTCGTCGTAGGGTCCGACGCCATTCACCGCATCAAACGCAGAGCGCCGCATCATCATAAATTGAAACGGGATGCCGATGTTGATAATCTGCTCGCGCGCCAACAACGGCGATGACAAAATCGCGCGGTCGCGCCCAGTAAACTCAACGCCACTGTTGGTGAGCAATTTGCCTGATTCATCTACGATGTGGCAATCGGCAAATACGCCGAGCCACTCGGGGTGCGCCCGCAGCGCCTCGACGCGCATGCGGATGCCACCCGGCAAATAAAAGTCATCACTCTGTAGTTGCGTGACAAACTCGCCGCGTGACGCCGCCACCAGACGATTGAGCGTGCGACACAGACCGGCGTTGGTTTGACGCGTCAGCCTAAAATCAACAAACGCGTCCGGATGCGCCGCGCGCCACGCCTGCGCCACCTCAAACGAGTTGTCCTTTGAGCCATCGTCAATCATGACGACCTCGACATTTGAGTAGCTGTCGCTCACATCCGCCAGCAAACTATCAAGCCCCGCCGTGATGTAGCGCGCGTGATTGTAGAGCGGCGTGATGATGCTGACCAGAGGCAGCGCGGTGTCAGCGTTCATTGATCGTGTAGATAGTCTTTGAGACGGCGGCTGTTGGATGGGTGTCGCAGCTTGCGCAAGGCTTTGGCTTCGATTTGACGCACGCGCTCGCGGGTGATGTTGTTGATGCGCCCGATCTCCTCTAGCGTGAGCGGCTTGCCATCTGCAAAGCCAAAACGCATCTCCAGTACTTCGCGTTCGCGCTGCGAGAGCGTGCCGAGCGCATTGCGCACTTGCTGTTTGAGCATCTCGAGCGTTGCCGAATCCATCGGCGACATTTCGCTTTGATCTTCGAGAAAATCGCCCAACAAACTATTTTGCTCGCTGCCAACGGGCGAGTCGAGCGAGACGGTCTCAGCCGAGATGCGCATGACTTGCTGGATTTGGCGGATGGCGTTGTCGAGCTTGCGCGCGAGAGCAGGGTGAATGGGTTTGCTTGTGCTTTCGGCTTCCATGATCTCGGACAGCTCTGCCTCACTAAACATATCCATATTGAGCGCGAGGTCCTCAGAGGTCGGCTCGCGTCCGAGCGTCTGAGTCATCTCGCGTTTGCGCTGCGAGATGCGGTTGAGCGTCTCGATCAGATGCACCGGTATGCGAATGGTGCGCGCTTGATCCGCAATCGCGCGCGTCACGGCTTGTTTGATCCACCACGTGGCGTACGTGCTAAATTTGAATCCGCGCCATGCCGAAAACTTTTCGGTCGCGCGCAATAACCCAACATTGCCCTCTTGGATCAAATCTGGAAAGGCAATGCCACGTTCGCGGTATTTTTTGGCGATGCTGACGACGAGGCGCAAGTTCGAGTTTGCAATTATTTTTTGTGCGTCGTCTGCACAGCTTTGCACACGCTTAAAATGATCTTCGATATCGCTGATGGGCGGTAGCCACGCGCGCGCTTCGTCCCATTCGGGCGTTTGTTGGCTCACTGAGACAAATTCCATCAGATGCTCGACAAATCTGCGCGGCAACACAATCGCGTACACCATGATGTCATACATCGGGTGCGCAATTGCCTCTATCTCAGGCTTGCTGCCCCAACCCAGCGGGCGCAGATAGCCTTGCAAATACGATGTCGTGGCAACGCTGTAGTTGTCAATGACAGCGTCGCCTTCGCTGAGCGCTGACTCAAGGCTTGGCGGTTCGACAGCAAGTTTTTTGCATTCGATTTGCAAATCGAGCCAGCGCTCACTTAGTTTTTCGTAGATGGCGTGCGCTATTTTTGTTGGGCTGCCTGCGTCGGGCTGCGTCAAAATGCTCTTTGCGCCAAACATGGCGCAAAGGCGCAGCTCTTGCTCGGCGGTTAGCAGAGGTGTCGCGCTGATCTCGCGCAGATACATTTTGATGGGATCCGATGAATCTTCTGCGCCTGCTTTTTCGACATCTAGCTCGACGCGACGCTCGTCTAGCTCAGCGCCACTAGCATAGGCTTCATCATCATCATCCGCCAGCACATCTGCGACGGCATAGTCCTCTTCGAGATCGTCAAGCCCATCGTCAATATCATCATCCGCCGCAACACTAAATTCGACCGTGTCATCGCTGCGCGTCGTGCGC
>CAZVQE010000004.1:3422-5541 GCA_964628875.1 uncultured Anaerolineae bacterium | reverse complement strand
CGATGACGTCGCCGAATTCGTCCAATGTGGCGTCATCCAGCGCGGCGTCTGCCTCACTGTCACGAAGATTACGCTTCGCTTTGCTGTTATCGGACGAGATTTTTTTTCGAGCCATAAAGCTTTGAGCGATTAACGAAATTTAGTGCATAGGGGCGGCTCATGGGCCGCCCCTACATTTGCTATTTCGCCAAAAGCTATTAACTGTCAATCACAAATGCGCTACGCAAACGCAATGCTTTTTGCGCGCGATACTTTTCTGTTGCAATTTCTTGCGCGCGAAAATTATACGTAGATAATTTTTGAGTATCAGCTTCTTCTTTGGCTTGCTGCATGGCAAAGCCAATCACTTGTTGCTCGCGTTGCAGATTTTGCTCGCGCAGCCGCAACGCAATGCGGATCACTTCCTCGCGCGCGCGTAGCTCGTCCGTGACTTCATTCCCGCTCTCTTGAATGGGTTGGTCGGCGATCAACGCTAGCCAGTCATCGTCGTTGTTGTCGCCGATGACGGTAGGCGCGCCGAGCGCCACACGGTTGAGTTGCTCAAATCCTACGCGCAGAGCCGGATTTGCAAAATCATTGACATCCATCACCGTCAGTCGCGCACGCGTGAGCGCCACATTGATATCCATCAGCAGCGATGGGCGGTGATGCAGCAGCGCGACGAGATGCAGCTCTAGATTTACACCTTTTTGCGCGGGCGCGGCGAGTGTCTTGGGTGAATCGGACAAGCTGGGCGCATCAGGCTCACGCGTAAATTTGCGCGGTGGCGCGCTCGCCTGCGTCGCCAGTCCGATGGCTTGTGCAATCGAACGCGCGCTGAGTTGCAATTTGCGCGCCAGCATCTGAACGTAGGCGTCGCGCTGCACGGGATCGTTGAGGTCTTGGATGATCGGCGCGACGGCTTTGACGGCTTCGCTTTTGGCGCGCGGGTCGTTGATATCAAATGTGCCGAGCGCAGTCTCGATGACATGCTCGGTCACGGGTCGCGCCTTTTGGATGAGTTCGCGCCAGCGCTCCGGCGATTCCAACACAATCTCATCTGGGTCTTTGCCGTCGGGCATCACCGCCACACGGATGTCGGCGTTGAGTTTGCTTTGATGACGAATCGCGCCGCGACCATCGAAGGATGTCACGTCATCGCGCTCAAGCGATTCGCGCGCGACATCCACGCCGCGCAGCACAGCGCGATTGCCCGCCGCGTCGGGGTCGAGCGCCAACACGATGGTCGGGTGCAGGCGTTTGAGATTTTTGAATTGATCCTCAGTCAGCGCGGTTCCCATCGAAGACACGACGTTTGTGTAGCCTGCTTGGGTCACTCCGATGACATCCATGTAACCTTCGACGATGACCGAGCCGACCAAGCCATTCACACCGTTGCGGATGGCGTTGCGCGCGCGATCTAAGCCAAACAGCGTCTTGCTCTTGTCAAACAAGATCGTCTGCGGCGAATTCATGTATTTGGGTTCGCTGCCATCCAGCGAGCGCGAGCCGAAGCCGATCACGCGCGATTGGACATCACGAATCGGGATCATCAGCCGCCCGCGAAATCGGTCGTAGCGTCGCCCTTCGTCGTTTTCGATGATGAGACCCGCGTCAATCAACTCTTGCGCCGAGTAGCCGCGCGCGCTGAGATGCGTCATCAACGCTTGATAGTCCATCAGGCTGTAGCCGATTTGCCACGTGTTAATGGTCGCATCGCTGAGCTGGCGTTTTTGGCGCACGTAGTCGCGGCAGTTTTTGGCTTGCGGCGCGCTCAAAAAGAGCTGATGAAAATAATTGGCGGCTTCATTGAGCGCATTGCGTAGGCGCGTCTCGTGATCTTCGTTGCGCTTTTGTTCGGGCGAGGGTGATTCGAGCGTTACGCCTGCGCGGCGCGCCAGCTCGCGCAACGCCTCGCTAAATGTCAGCCCTTCCTTCTTCATCAGAAAGGCAAAGATGTCGCCTTTTTCGCCGCTTGAAAAGTCTACGAAATATTGCGTGTCCGGATACACCACAAACGACGGCGTGCGCTCGCTTTTGAAGGGCGACAAGCCTTTGTAGATTTTGCCGGCGCGTTGCAGCTTGGTGTACGCGCTGAGAAACTCGACGATGTCGAGCTTGCTTTTGATTTCGTCAATGG
>CAZVQE010000004.1:0-3322 GCA_964628875.1 uncultured Anaerolineae bacterium | reverse complement strand
AATCAAATAATGCGCTATAGGCGGGATTATTTTTGACGCGCTCAAGATCGTCCGAGTTGGTTTCGAGTTGCAAGTAGTCGTTCATGGCGGCACGCGCGGCGGGCAGGTCTTTGCGACTCATGTGCAGGCGCATGAGGTTAAACGCGATATCAGCATTGCTTGGGTCAAGTTCGCGCGCATGTGTATAGGCGTCGAGCGCTGCGCCGAGATCGCCGACTTCTTGATAGGCTTTGCCAATCTCGTTGAGTGTAGGTGCGGTCTGACCCTGAGTGCGCATCTGTGTGTAGAGCGCGCCGATGCGTTGGGCTGAGGTCATATTGCGTAGATCAGGCGCCGAGGCGATGAGCGTCGCGTTGTTTTTTTGTTGAATGGCTGTTGCGTCGGATGCAGGCGCCGCGTTACGCGTGACCTGATCCAACATAAAGCCCTCTGTGCGCGCGCGCATATGAAAATAGTTGTAAACGTTAAAGATCGCCATGAGCGGCGTAACGAATAAGCTAGTCAGCATAGTGACGAAACCAGCCACACCGACGCCTATCCATGTTGTGGTTGGAATCTTTGCCATTGTGAGTGGCGGCGCGAGCGGAATCAGCGGTAGTAGCGAAAGCCCAACACACAATAGCGCGGGCAACCCGGCGAGCAACGACAACACGACGCGAAACAAAATGTGTCGTCCAAAGAGTCGCATGCGCGAGCCAAAGCCATTCACAATCTTGTTGCTGCGTCCGAGCGAGCCGAGTGCGTCGCTGCCCTCACCGACGATGGCGACAGGATGCACGCTCCAGCCTAATCCAAAGTGTAGCGCCAAAGCGCCAAACAACAAACTAAGCGGCAAGCAACACGCCAGCGAAACGATGAGTGTAGTTTGCGTGTCGAGGTTTAAGTTGTTTTGGATCAGGCGCGCGTTGGTCAGACCCGACAAGATCGCGCCGTCAATTGCCAATATGGCTGGAAATAACAATACCGTTAGCACTAGCTGATTGACAAAGTTGGCTGCCCACAATGCGCCGAACTTGGGACGAGCGGCGCTATAAGCATCACTTGCGCTGGGTGCCTCGCCACGTCCCGAGTGCGCGCCGAGGATGCGCTGAATGGCGCTGTAGGTCAGAGCGCCATTCATCCAAGGCACAAAGATCGAGACGATCAGGATGATCAGCGAGATGCATATCGAAAGAATTGCAGTGATGAGGTTGCCTGCGCCAGTCGCTGAGCTATTTACGGATGATGTCGAGACGATTGAAATTACAAGGCTGATGGCATTGAGTAACGCCATCGGCAGCATCACACGCAACGCAATGCCGATCCAGTGACCGACAGATTGCCCAAATAGTCGGAAGGTCGCGCTGATCATGCTGCTGATGTTTTCTGGAATGCCCGAAGAGGCTTTTGACGGCGAAGCGGATAACATGCGATGAGTATAATCTTTTCGCGGTTTGGCATTCACCAGACTTTCTAATCTATGATCTCAACTTTTTCGATGGCGTTGCCATCGGCTCAGCAAAAAACACAACGACTTGGCATCGTTGCGGCGGTGTTGATTTTTATCTCACTGATGTTAGTTATTTTTTATGCGCCGCGCGCGCAGGTGTCGGCGGGCGGTGATCTGCAGCGCATTTTTTATTTTCATGTGTCAGCCGCGTGGCTTGGCTTTGGCGCGTGGATCGTGACCGCGTTTTGTGGGTGGCGCTATCTACGCACGCGCGATCTGCGATATGACCGCATTGCGCTGGCGACGACCGAGATCGGCGTCGTGTTTATTGCGATGGTGATGCTCACGGGCATGCTGTGGGGCAAACCGGTATGGAACACGTGGTGGACGTGGGAGCCAAAATTGACGCTGAGCGCGTTGCAATTTTTGACCTATCTGGCGTATCTGATGTTGCGCGGAGGCATAGATGATCTGCACAAACGCGCGCGATTTGCGGCAGTGTATGGCATCGTTGGCGTGCTGAGTGTGCCGCTCAACTTTTTGGTCAGCCGAGTGCTTTCTAATATTCATCCAGCTGTATTTGGTCCGAGTGTCAACGCCAAAGAGCAGGGCGGGTTTGGCATCGCGCCGGAGATGGCGATCACGCTCGCGGTGTGTTTGGTTGCGTTTACGCTGCTGTATGTGTATTTTTTGCGCGCGCGCGTGGCGATGCAAGAGCGCGCAGACGCTATCGAGATGCGTCGCGCCGAGTTGGTCGCCGCTTAATTTGCTCGTAATTAATTCCTCAGACAATCATCATGAGTATCTTGCAAGATAAAAATGCGGCATATCTGATAGCCGCTTACATCGTCTTTTTGGGTGGAATGGGTCTGTATCTGGCGTCGTTGGTCGTGCGACGCAAAACGATCGAGCGCGATGAGCAAGCGCTCAGCGAAATCGAAAAGGCAGAAAAGACACAATAGCATTGATGCACTAGAGATTCTTGGTCGCGCGCTGCGCTCCTCAGAATGACACACGCGGCTTTAGCGATAGATTTAATTTACGGGATACAAAAAAAATGTCACAAGCAACACTCTCGACACGCGCGCGCGGTCGGCGCATGACCACCTTTGTGCAAGGGCTATTTTTTGTGGCGGGGTTTGGCGCATTTGTCATCGGCGTGATGGGGCTGATCGGCACGGCGCTCGGCGATGTGTTTTATGACCTGCGCGATGTGGTGCGCGTGATTGGCGGCGTGCTGATGATCGTGTTTGGTTTCTTTACGCTGCGCCTCGTCAAAATCCCATTCCTCTATATGGACACGCGGCGCGGACTCAACCGCACCAAACCTGCCAGCTCGCTGCAATCGTTTTTGACGGGCGTGTCATTTGCGGCGGGCTGGTCGCCGTGCATCGGTCCATTTTTGGGCGCAATCTTGTCGCTCAGCGCGACCGCCAGCGGCTTGGCGCAACGTTTGATTTTGCTGACGGCGTATGTCGCCGGGCTGGGGGTGCCGTTTTTGCTAATGGCGCTGTTGGCGGATCGCATGACGCCCCTGCTCACAAAACTCAAGCGCAACATGCGCGTAATTGAGATCATCAGCGGTGTGCTGTTGATTTTGGTGGGTGTGGCGTTGCTGAGTGGCGGGCTGGCGCAATGGTCGTCGCAACTGGCGGGGCTCAATAATGATCTAGAGACGGCAGTGCTGGGCAGCGGCGACGGCAACGCGCCGAGTGTCTTGATTGCGGCGGCAGCGGGATTTTTGTCGTTTGCATCGCCATGTGTGTTGCCGCTGTTGCCGGCGTATCTGAGCTATATCGGCGGCTGGTCGGTGAATCAAGCCGCGAGCGAATGAAGTTTTTTGAATGGACGCAGATTTGTGAGGCGTGCAAGATTAGATTTTGCTGATGTGTC
>CAZVQE010000003.1:2353-24243 GCA_964628875.1 uncultured Anaerolineae bacterium | reverse complement strand
ATTGAGTAAACATTTGCCTTCGTCCATGCCGCTCGTATCGTGTGATGAGATCACTAAATATCTTTCGTTAAACCGCATCGCGGGCAAGAGAATAGGCGAGAGACGCTTGAGCTGATTCTCCGATGGCTGATCTGCTAATGTCGTCACTCGCATCGTATTGAGATCAAGTTGTCGCCACGCCCAAATCCCGCCATCTTCGTAATCCAAAATGCCCACTTTATTGCCAGATTTGAACACGCCAGATACATACGAAAATCCTTTTTGTGGGGTGTAAATTTTCTTAAAAGAAAGTTGGGGGGTATATTGGATTTGCCACAATCCGCCATCCATAGACCAATATGAAATCGCGTCATCCTCTTTTCTCATAAGCGCTCTGCGATATTCACCATTGCTCAAAATTTGAGCCGTTCCTGATATTTGATAGGGCAAATCTATGATCGGGAGTGTGACGGGCGCTATCGTGGGCATGAGAATACTGATTGGGTCAAGCGTCGCCGAGGCGACCACAACCGGCGTAGGTGTATCTATGGGAACAGGTGTATCGGTCACGTTTGCCGTTGGTGCGTTGCGAGCCGGTAAAGTCCCTAACGTGGCTGTCGCAACAGCGCGCTCAGGCGTCGCGCCAACAGGGTTGTTCTCGCTATTCGCTCGCGGGTTACTTTGCAAAGTGCAACTGGCGAGAACAAAAATCAACACTGTCCCCACAAACCATTTCAAAACGTTTTCGTGTCCCATTAAACTTAATAAAAAATAGCCTGCTTATAATGCAAGCAGGCTATACCGCTCTCCTACCATGCCATCCATTTGTTTTCTACATGGTAATTCCAAAAATCGTCTTTTTTGAAATATTTGAATCCTCCCCCAGAATTACCCGCTACTTCACTTGAAGGATCAATAATATAGACATATTTGCTTCCTTGATAATCATCATGATATCCAATTCCAGTAACAATGTGATTTACTGGGTAACTCCAGCCTGGAAAGTCAGTTTTTGTATTCACCGCCACTACTGAAGCAAAGAGCAAAACAGTATCAGTTCTTATCCAGTTATACATCTCATCTTTTGATTTAGCAAATCCATTAATATAAAAATTGTAACCGCCAGAAGTGGCCCTTGTAAATTTATTCAAGGCTGGCGTGATATCGGTGCCGTTAGTATATTTATATGCAACTGATGTGCCATTTACTAATTTATAACCAGTTTGCAAATTAACCTCAATCGCCATCTGATCAAGATTGGGGATTTGTCAATTATCCAGCCTTGCAGATATAGCAATAGCTGTTGAAGATGGCCCGCAGTAATCTACATACTTAATATCATTCGGCTCGCGAAATGCTTGATCTACAAAAAGAATGCGATAGTTTGATCCCTGCATATATATGCCTTTCTCAGGTGAGTAGCTACTCCGTTTTACGGGAGAAGACGCAGGAGACTTTTCCTCATTTTCAATCTCCTTCATCAAATTCGCATAGTCATCGTCATGTATTAAGTGTTTGCCTCCATTTTTTGCATATTGCATCATTGCTTGCTCAGGGGTGACGGTTTTTAGCTCTAAATTAGAGCGTTTAGCGTTATAAGCATCAATGCGTTTTGAAAATTTATCTGCCAACGCGGCTTTTTTATCAAAAAGCTTTTGCTCTTCGACGCCTCTTTTCCAATCTTTTGACGTACCTCCGTTGTGAGGAATTTCTTCATTGTTTCCGAATAAGCGGCTTTCACTTTGGTGGCTCAGAGGCGGAACATTGTCTTGTGCCGCCACATTTCCGACCACGATGCTATTGAACGCAACCAATACTGCGATCAATGATTTGATGGTATTCATAGTTATTCTCCTTTTGCCTATTGATAAATGTCATAGGCTAGTGAAATAGTCAGATATTTTCACTCATTCGTCAAGTTCGGAAAACCGAACCGCTAACGCGATGGCTTGCGCGCGGCATTGCACATTCAATTTTTCATAAACGCGAGTGCAGTATTTCTCGATCATACGCCGCGAACACCCCAACTCAGTGGCAATTTGCTTGTTTCCCATGCCTTTTGTCATACATAGCAAAACAAAATGCTCCTTTTCATTTAGACGACGAATGTGTTGTTGTGGCGTGTCATCCATTTAGCTCCTTCATCCAATGTGTATTGGATATTTGGAAATTAACAGGTGTTTTATTTCATGTCTATTTCATGAAAAAATGGACGATAAACCTATTCGGGCAAATCGCAGCTAGAAGAAATAACCGCGTCATTTCAGAATTGAACGACTCTCCAACCTTGCAAAAACTATTGGCTTATCTTATTTTGCACAAGGAACAACCTCAACTCCGCGTAAACGTTGCTCAGGCTTTTTATGCGGAACTCCCCGTTGCGAGCGCAAGGCGAAATCTCAATACGATATTTTTTCGATTGCAGTCTGCGTTGGGCAAAGATTTTCCTTGCCTCGTATCAACAAAATCTACACTTCAATTTGTTACCAATCCGCATGTAAAGGTAGATTGTCATGAGTTTCTGAGACTCAATAGGCAACAGCTCAACGAACAAAAAATTGCGACACTCGAGAAACTTTTGTTTCTATATAAAGCGCCGTTGCTTGAGAATATTAACGAAACCTGGTGCATCGCCCACCGCGCGGAGTACCACAAAATGGCTCACTGGGTTGTGAATTCTTTAGACACACACTACAAAAAAATAAAAAACGCAGAAGCGAGATCAACTTTACAGAAGCATTGGCAAATTCTGGATCAATCTACACAATTAGATAAATTAAGAGCGAGACCTTTTTCAGATACATCCATAACTAGTGATGAAATGATTGATCAAGTTGTGTCACTGCTAAAGACTGTAGCTAAAAATATGCGTTTAACAAATAAGCCTGATGATGCTTTGATATACACAAATATGTTGTTGAGCGTTCCCAAATTAGCGCACTCATCAGAAGTGTTACAGACGCTTAGGCATAAAGATGAAATTCTTGACCTCATAGGTCAAAGAGATCAACAACTGGAAAATTTGTTGGTATTAGAAAATGCAGCCAATACCTATGGCAGTGAAAATGACATCTTTGATGTAGCGACTCGAAAAATATGGCTTGGCATGCAACGTTGTGACTTGCGTGCCGCATCATCACCTGATATCGCATTGGTTCGGCGAATTAGCGTCATGCATAATAAAGCATCTCTTGTTTTCTTCCGCGTTTTGGGCGCGGCTCAATTTGAAGCGGGACTTTTTCCTCAAGCGCGTATTTCATACGATAAGGCTTTTAACATCAGCAGAGAATTGCGTCTGGATACAACTATTGACCAGATAAATATTGCCGCTACAGACATCGCCCTTTTAGCTTACAAACGCGCGATCAATTCGCTTGCTGATTTAGCACAAAAGCTCGACAACAAACTGCTAATAAAGCCCCGCGTGCTGGGTAATCTATCAATACCTCTGTTACGGACAGGTCAAATTACTGAAGCTGAGAGAATAGTATCGCAGTCTTTGATGATAGCGAGTCAAAATCACGATACATCCGTAACGCGATGGTTGCTATCTCGTAAATGCGATATTTTGATAAACAAAAGTAAATATGATGAAGCCCATGAATTAGCATGCCAACAAATGAAGTTAGCTTTTGTTGAAAAAGATTGGTCTTCATATATTGAATTCGGCAGTCTATTAGCCAATCACTTCGTCGGCAGAAAAAATTGGCGCGAGGCGGATCGAGTTGCTGAGGATATTTTCATACTAGCGAATCAACATTTTCGACTTCGCCATGTTCTCAGATGCGCATGTATCGGACTTAAAGCGGCAACCCAAATTCAGAGTAAATCACGGATGCAAATATGGCATGGTCGTCTAATCGAAAATATTCGCTCTTATCCTCCACCTTCAGAAGAACAAAGATGTATTGAAGACGTTTTGAGTATGGTCAAAAATCCACAAAAAAGCAAAACTTCTAGCATCTGCCATTGGGGTCCATAACACTTTATCAAGTGCTCATATCACACGTAAAATAGCGCGCATGTCGCATCGCGCAATCTATCTCGATCACTCCGCCACCACGCCCGTCGCCGAATCTGTGTTGAGTGCGATGCTGCCATTTTTTAGCCAGACATATGGCAACGCCGCCTCAATGCACGAATACGGGCGCGATGCGGCAGCAGCGTTGGATGAGGCGCATCGCGTGGTTGGTTGCGAGATCGGCGCGCGCGCAAGTGAGATTATCTTTACCGGCTGTGGCACCGAGAGTGACAATCTAGCGCTACGCGGCGCGGCGCTGGCGATGCGCGAACGCAGCAAAGGCATAAAAAAACACATCATCAGCGCGCCAACCGAGCATCACGCCGTCGAAGGCACGCTGCATCAATTGCGCGATATGTTTGGCTTTGAGCTGACCGAGCTACGCGTGGACACTCACGGCAACGTTGACCCCGACGATGTGCAACGCGCCATTCGCCCCGACACGAGCCTCGTCAGTCTGATGCTCGCAAATAACGAAGTCGGCACGTTGTTGCCGATTGCTGAGATCGGCGCGATCTGCAAGGCGCGTGGTGTGCTACTGCACACAGACGCAGTGCAATGTCCGGCGTATCTTGACATCAATGTAGACGCGCTCAACGTAGATATGCTCTCGCTGTCGTCGCACAAATTTTATGGACCAAAAGGTGTCGGCGTGTTGTATCTGCGCGACGGCACACCCTATTTGCCGACGCTGACCGGCGGCGGTCACGAGCGCGGGCGACGCGCGGGCACGGTGAATGTGGCGGGCGCAGTCGGTACAGCCGCCGCCCTCAAATACGTGAGCAAGGAGCGCAACCACCAACACGGCAGACTCAAGGTCTTGCGCGACAAACTCATCGCCGGCATCTTGAGCGATGTGCCACATACCAAACTCAGCGGCGACCCGATTCAACGGCTACCGCATCACGCCAGCTTTTTATTTAAGGACGTGGACGGCGAGACGCTTATGATGGCGCTGGATGTCGAAGGCATCTGCGTCAGCACCGGCAGCGCCTGCACGAGCGGCGACCCTGAGCCATCGCCCGTGCTGACCGCCATGGGCATCGCGCGCGATTGGGCGCTCGGTGGCATTCGCATCACACTCGGCTTCCAAACAACTGAGGATGAAATTGATACCGTGATCGCAGCGCTACCGAGTTGTGTTGCGCGCATCCGCAAAGCCGCGCTCTAAAAAAAAATTTACTCCCAAATCACGCGATAGCTACGAGGGTCAGTGTAGGCGCCTCCATCGCGCAACGCCAAACGCAAAACATTTTGATCTGCGCTACCGATTGACTGCCTCGCGCGGACAGCCGGCAGCACCCCTGTCGAGCGTTTGCCGCCACTGATCTGTGCGCGATATGTGCTGACTAGGTTGACATCAACGCAAAAGTCGAGTAGATGCATGACGTAACCATTAGTAACTGAGTCGCTGCGACTAAAAGCAAGTGTTAGCTCATGCTCAGACGCATAGAGTACTAATGCGATGTCGTTGTTGCCCCAAATCGGCACGCCGCGATATGGCACGCGAATAGTTTCGCCTTTGGACGTCGCTACATCAATTACAGCCGAAGGATAGTCATTATTTAGTCCACCGCGTGAGCCATAAGGTGGTGCTGAATTTTCGTTCCAATTCCAATCGTAGCGTTTATAGTTTTGCACAAGCATTGGTAGGCGCGGCGGATCAAACATCTGGCGTAATCGCGGTGCGTTTGATTCAACATTGCCGCCATAGGCGACGTAGCTGAGAGACGTATTTACAGGTAAATAGCCCAAAACAGACAATCGCAAATCGGCGTTTTCATCCGTGAGGTGATTGTTCTTGTACGCAGTAGTGTCGGGGGGAATGAGATCATAAGTGTTATTCGAAGATACCGCACATCCTACTGGCGTAGGTGCAACACTTGCAGTGGGCGGTAACTGAGCAACAACTGGAATAAAGACACGCGTATCTGTATTTTCGGCGGCGCGCAAGATCGGCAATACAGATACAAAAATGGCAAAACCAAAAAGCAACAAAAATGTTCTTTTCATAGAAAAACACTACAGGGTCGGCAAGTATTGCCGACCCTGTTTGAATGAAAATAAAACGTGAGCTTATTTAACAGCGGAGCGTAAATCTTTAACCTTGTTGGTTTTCTCCCACGGCAACTCAATATCCGTGCGACCAAAGTGTCCGTAGGCAGCCGTCTGGCGATAGATCGGGCGGCGCAGCTTTAGGTTTGTGATAATCGCGCCTGGGCGCAAATCAAACACCTCACGCACTGCAGATGCCAACTTTTCGTCACTGACCTTGCCCGTGCCAAAGGTCTCAACCATCACAGACAATGGATGCGCGACGCCAATCGCATACGCAACTTGCACTTCACAGCGATCTGCCAATCCAGCCGCGACGATATTTTTGGCGACCCAACGCGCAGCATACGCAGCGCTACGATCCACCTTCGTCGGATCTTTGCCGCTAAATGCGCCGCCACCGTGTCGTCCCATTCCACCATAGGTGTCTACGATGATCTTGCGACCAGTCAAGCCTGCGTCACCCATCGGGCCACCCACCACAAAGCGACCTGTTGGATTTGTATAAATCTCGGCTTTGCGCGGATCAAAAATGCCAGTGGGTTCTAGTGTCGGGCTGATGACATGCTCGGTCAGCGCTTGGTTGATCTCCTCGGCTTCAACCTCAGGAGCATGCTGAGTCGAGATCAGCACAGTTCCAATTCTCACAGGCTTGCCGTGTGAATACTCGACTGTGACCTGGGTCTTGCCATCGGGTCGCAACCAAGGCAATGTGCCATTTTTGCGAACTTGGCTCAAACGAAGCGCCAATTTATGAGCCATCGAAATTGGCATTGGCATCAGTTCGGGAGTTTCATTACAGGCGAAGCCAAACATCATGCCTTGGTCGCCTGCGCCAACCTTTTCAGGGTCGTCGCGATTGATTTTGGCTTTTTTGCGCCCGCGCTTTTCAAATGCATCATCAACACCTTGGGCAATGTCGGGAGATTGTGAGGCAATCGCGACTAACACGCCGCAAGAGTTGCCATCAAATCCTTTTTCGGAGCTATCAAAGCCAATGTCGGTAATGACTTTGCGGACTAGCTGATCAAAATTTACAAACGCGTGTGTAGTGATCTCACCAAAACACATAGCGTAACCAGTCTTGACTGCGCTCTCGCAGGCAACACGACTATAGGGGTCTTGCTCTAGGCAGGCATCCAACACAGCATCACTGATCTGATCACACATCTTGTCAGGATGCCCTTCCGTCACCGACTCGGACGTGAAGAAGAGCTGCTTCGAATTCATGAATGTGCTCATAACGGACAAGATTATAAAACCGCACTACCTTAAAAATTTTGTTGCCACTTGACATTAGAACAAACGTTCTATAAAATCAGAACACTTGTTCTAAAGGAGTGGCATGAAATTTACAAAACTCAATTTAACCGCTGATCGAATTGAAACGGTTTTACGCGATGGGCGCGCCCCAGCTCGTGTTGTTGGCGGCAAAGTTCTACCAAATTTTGTGGAGATGTTTTTAGTGCCTGAGCCTGGCACAAAGGTAAATCAAATCAAGTCACTGCTCGCGGATATCGGTCTCGCAGTGGGCAACAGCAATGTGCGCCTCTCGCAAACGGGCAACCACCTAGCTCTCCAAATATCAAAGAACTCACGCGAACCTGTGTATCTCGACAACCTGTTAAAACAAGTGCCAGCCAGCGCTAAATACACCGCTGTAATGGGCATCTCTGAGGACGGGTCGCCACTCATGGCAAAGGTAACGTCACCTGAGGTTAGTCATGTGTTGATATCAGGCGCTACAGGCAGCGGAAAAACTTCCCTCGCTCACAGCATGATTCTCAGTCTGTGTAATCGCCATCGCCCACATCAATTTGGCTTGGTCATCCTTGACCCTAAGCGCCGCCAAGCGAACATATTTGACCAAAACGTGGCGCGTCACCTACTCATGCCTATTGCGCATTCAACTGAGGAGATTTCTAGCACGCTGGCGCGTCTATGTGATTTGATGGATGAACAAATTATTCAAGCAGATCCTGAGCCACGCATCGTGATATTTGTTGATGAGCTAGGCGACATTTGCCAAACAGGTGGCAGCGAAGTGATAGACAAACTCGCTCGCATCGCTGTGCGTGGTCGAGAGCATGGGTTACACCTGATCGCATGCACGCAAAAGCCATCCACAAAATCTATCGGTCCATTGCTCAAGTCAAATCTACCTTTGCGGTTGGTCGGCAAGATGACCTCTGCAGATGACGCACGGCTAGCTGCCGGGCGCGCAGGTAGCGGCGCGGAAAAGTTGAATGGCAATGGCGACTTTGTCGCAGTCACTGCCGATCGCATTATTCGATTTCAAGCAGCAATGCCCAACTTTAGTTAATCAATTAAGGAGATTATTTATGAACAGTTTTGCAAAAGCAACCACCGTCGGCATCTTGCTCTTTTCTGTCGCATTGGCATCTGTCATTGGCATGCGAATGGAACAACAGACAATGGCGATTTTGACTGGCACGGCAGCCGGATTTTTTATTGCAGGTGTATGTGTAGTTGTAGTTGCGCTTGTTCTCATTCGCAAACACGAGGCAAAGCAACGCGACAACAACGAACGATTTGTTTCACCGATGCCGCCCTCGCCACCAAACAACGCCTATATGCAAATGCATTACAACTATACGCCGCAACCCAGAATGATGCCGCAACAAATGCCGCCGGTCATGGCAATGCCTTATCCGATGTTGATGCCGATGCAAATGGGGCAAAACCAATATTCACAGATGCAAACTGCTCAGGCTCAGCTTTTTGCTCCTCAGCGAAAGTTTTTTATGATCGGCTCAGAAGGCAATCAGCAAGAGATTGTTCCTGCACAAGGCGAAGTCATTGACATGTTTGGGTAGTTGCGTCGCCCAAGTTTATTTACGCAGGCACCAGATCGGGCTGTTAAACACAAATGTAGCGCGCGCATGATTGCCAAATAATCTGCGCGCGCTTTTCATTAGCCAATCTTTCACGCGTGTTTCAGTTTCTTTTTCAGTCATCAGTTGCGCATTGACATTACTATGTGTCATCAAGTAGTCAACCAACTCTCTCACGCTAAAGTTTTGACTGATCTCCAGGTTTTCATTGCCAACATACTCATAACCTTGCAACTTCAATTCATCCACATCAAATGAAATCCGACGGCGTGGCGGACTTGGATACAACTCAAGATAATCTTCTCGAAACCATTTCGCGAAATCTGGGTTTTCTTTCATCTCGCCGCTAAAGTAATTGTCGTAAATTACCAACCACCCGTGCTCATTCAACAACCGATGACATTCTTTGAGTGACATGTCTCGATCCAGCCAATGAAAAACTTGACTCATTGTTATTAGCTCAAAACTTTGATCACAAAACGGCAGTCGCTCGCCGAGCGCCACAATGCGACGAGAGCTAGCGCTACGTGAAATCATTTCAAACGAAGCGTCCGTCTCCATGACTTGAGACGCAAGTTCATCCAACGCGCGCGCAGACAATGACGTGCCGCTCCCAACATCTAGCGCACGATTTACTCTCATGTCTTTTATCTTGGCTTTGATGCGTGCCACAACTATCGGATGAAAATAAGGTCGTCCGATTTCGTATCGTTGCGCTGCTGACTTTGAGCCAAAATAATTCATTTCACGGTTTAGCACGCACATTTAACATCGCTTTTTTTAGGCACGCACTAAATGTTAAAATTACACCTTCAAACTTAATCCATTTTATGCTATCGCTGATTACTTTTATTCCCGTGATTGGTGCTGTATTGATTGCTATTGCGCCGCGCAATTTTGCCAAAAATATCGCGCTATCAGCCGCACTGGCGTCTTTTCTTTTTTCAATTGGACTTCTGACGCGTTTTAATTCTGCGTTTGCTGGTTACCAATTTGTGCAAACCTTGGCTTGGCTACCGCAGTTTGGCATCCAATACAAACTTGGTCTTGATGGCATTAACCTCTGGCTCGTGTTGCTGACCACATTTATTTTTCCTATTGCAATCGGCGCCAGTCGCTTTTCAATAAATCGCGACGAAAAGTTGTACTACATCCTCATGTTACTTATGCAGACGGCGACACTTGGCGTCTTTCTCGCACTCGATCTGTTTTTGTTTTACGTGTTTTGGGAATTTGCACTTGTGCCGATGTACTTCATCATTGGCATCTGGGGCGGCGAGCGGCGCGTGTATGCGTCGCTCAAATTTTTCCTTTACACGATGGCGGGCAGCGTGTTTATGCTGATCGCCATTCTCGTGTTGGCAAATTACGGCGGCACATTTGACATCGAGCAACTCGCATTTAATAACGCAAAATTTAGCGGAAACATCTTGCTCTTCTTGGCATTTGCGATTGCGTTCGCTATTAAGGTGCCGATGTTCCCATTCCACTCATGGCTGCCCGATGCGCACGTCGAGGCGCCGACACCCGGCTCCGTTATCCTCGCTGCCGTGTTGCTCAAGATGGGCAGCTACGGTTTGATTCGTTTTAATCTCAGTTTGTTTCCTGAGGCAAGTCGCGCAATGGCACCGCTCATGATCGCTCTTGCTGTTATTGGCATTTTGTATGGCGCGATTGTTGCCTTTGCTCAGAGCGATATGAAGAAACTCATCGCCTACTCGTCTGTCAGTCACATGGGCTATGTCGTATTGGGCATATTTGCGCTCAATACACTGGGCGTGCAAGGAGCGATTTTACAGATGGTAAATCACGGTCTCAGCACAGGCGGCTTGTTCCTCATTGTTGGTTTTGTGTATGAACGTCTGCACACGCGCCAAATGAACAAACTCGGTGGACTGTGGTCAAAGATGCCGCTGTATGGCACTCTTGCGTTGCTCTTTGTGCTTAGCTCAGTTGGCTTGCCAGCCATGAATGGCTTTGTCGGTGAATTTGTAATTTTGCAAGGTGCGTTTCAGCGCAACTGGGTCTCTGCCGCTTTTGCGACCTTTGGCATGGTGCTGAGTGCAATTTATTTGCTTACGATGTACCAAAAAGTATTTCTTGGAAAATACGCTGGCGACACAAAGCCAAATGACGATCATGCCCATTCACACGATGTGCACAGCACAAATGGCGGCGTCAAACTGCTCGACCTAAACGTCGGCGAAGTTGTTGCAGTCTTGCCTCTACTCGCGTTGTGTTTTTACATCGGCATTTATTCACTCCCATTTTTTGCGCGCATGAGCACGAGCGTCGCGCACCTACTTAGTCAGGTCGGCACCGTCGTGCGATAGCTCGCAATACTTATTTACTATTTTGCATATCAGTGCGGCTCATGAGTCGCACTGACGCGTAATACATAAACCTATAATTTCCTTCTCCAGGTTTTAACACCAATTCAATAATTCTGCGTTACGATAGCACTATCACTTTGACGCACGTGGATCTATATCATTGTTGCGCAAAAAGGATACGGAGTATGTCTCGAATAAAAATTGTTCAGCCGCCGGCTAATGGTGGCAAATTAAAACCGAATTACGATTACACCGCGTTGGCGCATGAGGCTGACGCGACGATCAAGCAACTCACCCAGCAGCACAAACGCACCTCGCAGATGTATCAATTGCTCATGAGCGATCGCGCCACTGACGCGCATTGGAACATGGCAAATTACACGACGGTCAGCAAGCTCAATTACAACGATCACGGTCCCATACATGCGCGCGTGACAGCCAGCTATGCCATGCAAATTATGACGCTCTTACTTGAGGCGGGCGTGCCGTTTGATGTTATTCAGTCTGGCGCGGGTGAATTGGACGACGCCTTTCTCGTGGTGTTGAGTGGCATCATGTTGCACGATATTGGCAACGCACTACATCGCATCAATCATGAGGCGATGAGTGTGGTGCTAGCGCAACGTGTGCTAGAGCGCCTATTGCCAAAGATTTACGAAGATTTTGAGCAGCAGACGCTCATCTCAGATTTCATACTTGCGGCAATCGAATCACACGATATGAATCCGCCTCCATTGCTGATGGAAGGCGCTGTCGTGGCGGTAGCTGATGGCTGTGATATGACCAAAGGGCGCGCGCGTGTGCCGTTTGACATGGGCAAAATTGACATACACGCGGTCTCGGCGCTCTCGATCGAAGATGTCAATATACACAAAGGCTCATCGGTGCCAGTTGAGATCGAGGTGCAGATGAGCAACTCTGCCGGCATATTTCAGGTTGAGCAGACGCTCGTTGCCAAGCTGGTCAAAACGCCACTACTCAAATATGCGACGGTCACGGCACGCACGATTGACCCGTCGGGCTTTGATGCGCGCATCATTCAAAAAGTTGGGCTTAAAGATGGTCGGCTGCAAATGACGCAGCCATAAATAAAAAGAGCCTGCGATATGCAGGCTCTTTTTGATTGGCTAGGGTTGAATTAGTGCCCGCGCTCGCCAAGATACGCGGCTTTAACTTCGGGGCTATTGGCAAGCTCTTTGCCCGGACCTGATAGCACGATCTCGCCCGTCTCAAGCACGTAGCCGCGGTCAGCGACATTGAGCGCGATACGCGCGTTTTGCTCCACGAGCAAGATCGTCGTCTTTTGCGAGTGCAATTGGCGAATGATGTCAAAGATCAAGTCAACCAAAATCGGCGCGAGACCCATTGAAGGCTCATCCAGCAATAACACCTTTGGGCGTGCCATGAGTGCGCGACACATCGCCACCATCTGCTGCTCACCACCTGATAGCGTGCCTGCGCGTTGCGTGAGACGCTCCTTCACACGCGGAAACAACGTAAATACGCGCTCCATATCTTCTTGGATACCTGCGCGGTCGTCGCGTTGAAACGCGCCCATTTCGAGGTTTTCGCGCACGCTCATGCGCGGGAATAACAGGCGACCTTCGGGCGATTGGCTGACGCCCATTTTTACGATTTGATGGGGCGGCACTTTAGTGAGATCAACTCCGCCAAGCATGATGCTGCCTTCGCGCGGACGCAACAAGCCCTGAATGGTACGCAGCGTGGTGGTCTTGCCTGCGCCATTTGAGCCAATCAGTGTGACGACTTCGCCTTCATCCACTGAGATGGTGATGCCCTTAAGCGCATGAATGTTTCCGTAATAAGTATGGACGTTTTTGAGTTCTAGCAATGCCATTTTGATTCTCTCAATTGTATGATTTGTTCAGTGTTTCATTGAATCAATCAATGACCCAATGGACAAATGATTTATTGATTCAATTGCGTTACGCGCCCTCAGCTGCCGCGCCGCGGCCAAGATACGCCTCGATTACTTGCGTATTGTTTTGCACTTCGCTTGGCAATCCCTCAGCAATTTTTTCGCCGTGATCTAGCACGCTGACGCGATCGCTAATGCCCATGACGACTTTCATATCATGCTCGATGAGTAGCACGGTGACGCCCTTCTCTCGGCGCAGGTGATCTACCAAATCGGTGAGGTCTTTCTTCTCCTGCGGGTTCATACCTGCCGTTGGCTCGTCGAGCAATAGCAGCTTGGGGTCGCTCGCCAACGCGCGCGCGATCTCTAGGCGGCGCTGCAAACCATACGGTAGGTTGCGCGCAGCCATCTCGGCAGAGTTGCGTCCAAGCCCCACATAGTCCAAAAGATCAAGCGCTTTTTCTTTCGCGCGCTTTTCTTCTGCTACTACGCGCGGTGGGCGAAAGAACGCTTCAAGCACACTGCCCTTGAGCCGCGTATGCATGCCGACCAACACATTCTCCAAAGCGCTCAACTGACCAAATAAGCGAATGTTTTGAAAGGTGCGGCTGATGCCGCGCTCTTGGATAATGTGCGGCTTGAGACCGGTGATGGATTTGCCATCAAGCAAGATGTCGCCCTCAGTCGGGGTATATAAACCGGTGATGTTGTTAAAGAATGTGGTTTTGCCTGCGCCATTGGGTCCGATCAAACCCGCAATCATGCCTTTGTAGATTACAAAATCCACTTTGCTGACTGCGGTCAGACCGCCGAACCGCTTGGTCACATTTCGCGCTTCAAGGATAACCTCTGGTGCCATGTTTTGATATTTTCCTTTATTAACTCAAAATTTCAAAAAATAATTTTTCAAGCTGGACTTGGTTTGATGTGTAAATCAGGCGTCTTGGTGCGCGACCCGCGCTGCCAAACAATGCGACTGCTCAAGACAGACAAATACAACGCCAAACCAAATACGAGATAACTCATCTCGCGTAACGTAAACAAATTGAATCCCTGATCGCTCTGTAGGCTCTGTAACAACGGTATTACGATGCGATCTAAGCCAAAGATAATCAATGCGCCAAACACCGCCCCAGATACATTCCCCACACCGCCAATAGCCACCATGCTCAGCACCATGACCGAGACATTAAAGTCGGCAAGGCTCGGCTCAACATAGCTCAGCACCATAGCATACAAACATCCGGCGATACCCGCAGTCGCATCGCCCATAAAAAAGGCTAGTGTCTTGTAGAGTGCAACATTGACGCCTGAGCTTTGTGCGGCATATTCATCCTCGCGTATCGCGGATAACGCGCGCCCTGCTCGCGAGTTGAGCAAGCGATAACTCAAGACCACAAAAAGTGTGACGATGACCAGCACCAAAGCGTATTGCTGTGTAAATGTGGAGAGCTTGAATCCGGCAATGGTCGGAACAGGAATTGCGCTAAATCCACCAACGCCGCCGATGCCGCTATTTTTGAGAAAATCGCGTGCAGCCAAACTCAACGCCAGCGTAGCAATCGCTAGATAGTCCGTGCGCATACGTGCAGTGATCCAGCCTTTGAGGCTGCCGATTGCGCCAGTCACTAATACGACGACCGCAAGCACAACAAGCCCATCGGGCGCAAAACCTAGCCAACGATCGCGCCACGCCATCGCTGGACCGGTGAGATACGCCGCGATGTACGCGCCGATTGCAAAATTGAGCGCATAGCCAACATCAAGCACGCCCGCAAATCCAAGCAACACTGTCAAGCCAAGCGCAAAAATGACCCACAGCAATAGGTTGTTGATAAGCGGCAAATAATATTCACCGAGTAATGGCACAATCAACGGATACAAAATAGCCAATGGCAAAAGATTGATCAACAAAGTCGCCGGTTTGAGCTTTGTTGTCGGGCGCATGGCATTTAGCACAACGACATCGGTTTGTTGCTGTGGCAAATCGGAGGTGCGCTCCTCTGCGGCTAAACCGCTGGGTCGCCACATGAGCAAGCCGACCAAAAGCAAATTGATAAATGCAGGCGTCCAGCGTCCGTCAAACGTGTAGTCGCTAAATGCAGCAAACATGCCGATGATGAAGCTGCTAAAGAGCGCGCCGAGTGGGTTGCCGATGCCGCCCAAGATCGCGGCTGTAAATGCAATCAGTCCGCTTTGTGCGCCATGATTGGCGACGGGGCGCTCAACGGTGATTGCAAAGATAAACGCGGCTAGCCCCGCCAATGCGCCGCCGATCATAAACGCTGAACGAATCGTAAAATTGAGATTGACGCCGGTCATTTGCGCGGCGATGCTATTTTGAGAGCATGCGCGGATGGCTTTGCCAATGCGCGTGTTGCGTAGTATCAGATGAACGATGTATGCCGCAATAGGCGCAATGACAATGATGAACAAGTCTTTGATATCAAATTGCACATCGGTGCGGATACCAAGCGCCTGAAAAACATCGAGCTGCGGAAATACATGCGGCACAACATCGCGTGGCAACTCGGCAACGCCCGGCACGCTGCGATGCTCCCACATGTCAAAGGACGGCAGGAGCTGTCGCCAGACAAGCGCAAATTGATACAGGATGTATGAGATGCCTAGCGTGGCGATAATCGGCGCAAGGCGCGACTGACCACGAAACAACCGAAAGCCAAAAAACTCAACTGCGGCGCTCATTATTGCGCCAAACAGAATACAAACGGCAATGCAAATTGGCAGCGCAAGGGCGAGCTGCGCCAATGTCGCGTGTCCTTCGAGGGGCAACATCGCGCGCAAGACGACCATCGCCGCCACTGAACTGAGCGCATACACATCGCCATGCGCAAGATTGAGTGTGCGCACGGCAGAGTAGATCACCGTAACAGCGATAGCATTGAGGGCGATGATGCCCCCATTGCTCAAGCCAATTAGCACGAGATCAAAAAATACGCTCACGATGATGTGAATTTGTATGCGCCGAGTTTAGGCTCGGCGCACAGCTCAAGACGATTTACGTTTGTTAGCGGCGGTGACTTGTGGCAACAAACCTTGTGGGCGAACCTTCATCATGATGACCAAGATCAAACCAAAGATCATGATCTTGTAGGCGGTTGCGTCGGTGAGTGAATTGATGAAAGCCAACAACGGCTGATTGTCAATGTTACTGAAGAACACTTGTTGGTTGAACCCGTTCACAAGCTGTTTGATTTTTTCGAGTACGACGAGGTCGAGCAAACGAATAATGAACGCGCCGAGAATGACACCCGCGAAGTTACCCATTCCACCGAGAATGACCATCGCCAATACCGTGACTGAGATGTCAAAAGCAAATGAACCTGGCTCGATGAATGAAACGTAGCTGCCGTAAAACGCGCCTGCAAAGCCAGAGAACAATGCGCCAATCAAGAAGGCAAGCAGTTTTGTGCGAATGAGGTTAACACCCATCGCGTTGGCAGCTAGCTCATCCTCGCGCATGCTGACCCACGCGCGCCCGATGCGGCTGTCACGCACGCGTTGAATGAAGAAGGCGGATGCTGCCAACAACACCAATGCCAAGAAATACCAAGGGATGTATTCGCCGACTTTAAAGGTGTAGCCCAACAAGCTTGGCGCAAAAATCGGCGAGATGCCTTTGGTGCCGTTGGTCAGGTTAAATGCGCGGGCCGGGTCGCAACCAATAAAACATATAGAGTTTTGTAAAAAGTAAGCTGGCTCGCCCACGCGGTCAATGACGGTGATAGTGGAAGGCGCAAATAGCTGTGAGAAGAATAGCGTGATCGGCTCAAAGATACGCACTTGCTCGAGGTTTTTGGCGGCGATCGGGATGATCTCGCCGAAACCTAAAGTCACGATGGCAAGGTAATCGCCTCGCAAAGGCAGAGTCGGTGAACCAAGCAAAAAGCCAAATAAGGCTGCCATAGCAGCGCAGACCCATACAACCAGCCAAAATGTTGACTGTGTTTTCATGATGATTGCCTGATTCCATAAACCACTTTCACCTCCGAGTGAACCTTGGCTGATCAGGTGGTCTGAGTTAAGCAGACCCATCGTATATGCGCCAATGGCAAAGAATGCCACATAGCCGAGGTCGAGCAATCCGGCATACCCTGCCACGATGTTGAGGCCCAACGCCTGCAGCGCGTAGATCATGGTCACGATGACGGCGTTAATCCAGATCAATGGCTTTTCGGTAGAGCATCCATGCGTTGGGTTAGTAAAGCTGAATCCATCAGTCCATGAGAGCGTTGGGCACTGATCGAAGAATGGAAACACAACGGCGCAAACCACCATAAACAGCATAAGCGCTTGTTTGCGTTTGGTCTCATCATGTATCGCATTGATTGCAGCCACGATCGCGCTGGTAGCGATGCTCACAATCACAGCCACGATCAAAGGCATGATCGTAATCTGATCTTTAGCTTGCTCATCAACGCCTGGCAAATGGATGACGTAGTTATTAAAAATATAACCGCCAACAAAGATAAATAGTCCCGCAATCGCACCGATCACGCCTGCGCGAATGACCCCAGCGCGATCATGGTGCGCGCTGAGCCCAATCAAAACGCCCGCTAAAACAGCCAAGATTGAGGTATTCCAACCGCCCATGACAAGCGCAAGAAACCCCATAAAAAAGATCGCGATTCCTTCGGTGTTATTCAGTAATTTCTGCTTCATAAAATTCACTAAGCCGATCAACACAAATCAAATTACGTTGATCAGAAATTGTCTTTTGATTTAGGCTTTCTCGCCGCCTTCTGAACCCAATAAACCTGTGGGGCGGAAGATCAGCACCAACACAAGGGTTAAAAACACCCACGCGTTTGTCCAGCGGCTTGAGATAAATTGGTCGCTGAGTGCGGAGAGCACGCCGATAAATATGGCGCCAAGCGCTGATCCACGAATATTACCGACTCCGCCGAGCACCGCTGCGGTGAATGAGTTAAGACCGGTCGTTGCGCCGATCTGCGAGCTAGTCGTGCCGTTGTAGATGCCAAACATCACTGCGGCCGCGCCGGCCAGCGCGCCACCGATGACATAGGTCAAGTTAATGATTCGATCTACATCAATTCCCATCATAGCTGCCGCAGCCGGGTTTTGCGCGACTGCGCGCATGGCTTTGCCAGAGCGTGTATTGGCAACAAACCAGTTTAGCGCCAACACCAACACAATCGCGGTCACAACAACCATGACATCCATCGGTGTGATGCGCAAGACTGCATTTTTATCAATGAACTCAAGCAAATTCACCGGGATGCCAGGACCAACGAAGAACTCTTGAACTGAGGGAAAACTCTTGGGTGATGCGTTTTGCAAACCCAAGACTTTTAGAAATTTAATCCCCTCGACACTTGGAAATGCATTGGGAAGTTTGCCAAGCGCGCCGATTTGCATGCCAATGTTTTGCAAAATAAAGTCCATGCCAAGACCGGCGATCATGCCGACGATGCGTGGCGACTTGCGCAGGCTGCGATAGGCAAATCGTTCGACCATGCCATTAATCGCGCCTGAATACAACATCGCGGGGATAAACGCGATCAACGCCGCATAGAACGGAATTTTGCCCTCGCCCCCTGAGAACCACGACATCGTAAGCAAGGCTGCAAATGTGCCGTGCATAAACACGGACGAGTGCGCAAAGTTGATGTTTTCGACAATGCCGTACACCATCGTATAGCCAATGGCGATGATCGTAATGATCGCGGCATTTGCCAAGCCAACGATCAACTGCTGCACAACCTGTTGAGCAATGTGATTGACAAATGTAGTGCCTTCGGGTGGCACGAACATTTCGCGCAAGATGCGCCCAGGCTCAAGACCGGCTTGCTGACCAAATAGAAGAATAACGTAAACAATGAGTGCGGGCAACAGAATGCGCGTTAAGCGCTTTGAAAATGGGACTGGTTCTTTTGTTGGAGAATTGGTCATAACCTTTTCCGTGCGTGCTTTATAGAATTTTCAGAGCAAAGATCGCGCGATTATACAGCAGTCAATATATAGCGCGCTTTGATTTCAGCTTTTTTTAAGCTAAAATTTATCTGTTATTTTGCGTACTCGCGCTTCAATGCGGGCAATACGTTTTGTCCGAGATACCGTATCGCCGCGAGTGGATCAGGACCCAGCGGCGGTCCAAAACTAATATGTTGCGCACCTGCTGCAACCAGCGGCTTTAATCGCGCGATAACCTCATTTGCATCCCCTACGACACCAATGCGCAACATACGTTCATCAACCATGCTGACGGCTTTGGCTTCGTCGTGTTCGGTCATCAACGCATGCTCAATCGGCAAAAATTCCTCACGCGCAACACCGAGCCGCTCATAGATCAGCGGGCTTAATGCATGCCCGTAATAGGCAACTTTTTGCGCCAACACTTGGCGGGCTGCAGCCCGATTCGCATCGAGTGACACCCATATGCACGCCGCAAAATCAAATTCACCCAGAGGCGCATCACGCTTTTGCATGCCTTGCCTGAGAATGGGCGCCACACCAAAGTAATGCTCGGGCGGAAAGAGCAACGGTAGCGCGCCATCAAATAACTCTCCCGCAAGTTGCAACATACCCGGACTCATCGCGCCAAGATAAATCGGCGTCACACGCGGCGCAGCAAAACGCAAATAAGCATCGCCCGTCCATCGCATGGCTTTGCCGTCAAATGCCACTCGCTCGCCACGCAATAACGCGCGAATCGTCAACACCGTCTCGCGCATCAGTTGCAACGGATGCGTTTGCTCCACACCAATCCACTTCAAAAACTCACTAGCCCCAGCCGCCACTCCGAGGTTAAAACGATTGCCGCTTAACTCATCCATTGTTGCCGCAAACATAGCAATCTCTGCGGGGTGAATGGTGTATGGATTGAGGATGCACGTGCCGATTTCGATGCGTTGTGTCGCCTGCGCGATGGCTGCCAAGATCACAGGCGCGCTGCGCAAAAATAAATCGTTGCTGACCCAAAACTGATCAAAACCCGCTTGCTCAGCCGCTTGTGCCATTGACACATACTCAGAGATGCGCAGGTCGTTATTTAGTCGCAAACTAAATTTCATAAGATTAGCTGATGACAGCATCTGCCTCGATTTCGACGAGATACTCTGAGCCAACGAGCGCAGCTTCGACAAGCGTATTTGCGGGTCGGATCTCAGCAAAAAATTCGCCATGCACACGTGCGGCGGCTTCCCAATTTTTGATATCGCTCACAAAGACGCGCGTGCGGACTACATCCCTGAGGCTGCCGCCCAATTGCGCTATCGCTCGCTCGATTTTTTGTATGGCGAATCGCGTCTGCGCTGCGATGTCGTTTGCGCCCACGAGATGTCCATTCGCATCAGTTGCAGTCGTGCCGCTGACCCAAATTTGATTGCCCACGCGCACCGCGCGCGCATAACCCGCCAGGGCTTCCCATGTAGTGCCGCTGCTCACTGAGGTTCGATTACTCATACTAAAAAAAATAATAAAACAAAAACACCCGCTGTCGGTATATGACAGCGGGTGTTTTGTGAATGTTTAATTCAAGCGAATGACATTCGCCGCGAATGTTATTTCGCCAACGTCACTTGCGCCTCTTCAAATGCGCCAGCCTTCACAATGAAGCCGGTCATCGAAGTGTCGGTCGTGTCGCCGTTCTTGTCGAAGGTCATGTTACCCACGACGGTCGGGAGATCCTTGGTCGTGATCATCGCGTTGCGAATCGCATCGCGATCCTTGGCGCACACCTTGCTGAATGCATTCAAGACGACCTGAGCGGCTGCATAGCCATACTTGGCATAGCTCTCATAGTCCTCTTTCTTGATGCCGTACTTGGCAGCAAATTCGGTCTCGAACTTCTTACCAACTTCTGGCAACTTGGCTTGGGGAACCTCACCGACTGAAGCCAACACGCCCTCGGCAATGTCCTTGCCAGCCGCAGTGATGAATGATGGTCCCTTGATGCCGTCTGCGCCCATGAACTTGGCAGTGATGCCGGCGCCGCGGATGTCCTTCAACAACTGACCTGCGTTGTTGTCGGTGATGCCACCGTAGTAAACCAAGTCTGGGTTCAAGCCCTTGATCTTGGTCGCCAACGCCTTGTAGTCCTTGGCTTTGCCGTCAATGCCGGTGCGACCCAAGATTTCCAAGCCGATTTCCTTTGCGGTGCGCTCGTACACATCCGCTAGACCCTTGCCATACAACTCGGTGTCATCTAGGATGTAGACTTTCTTCACGCCCAAGCCCTTGGTCCACTGCGCGTTGAATGCGCCTTGTAGACCGTCGGCTGGCACCACGCGCATATAGTTGCGCTTGCCGCTCGGATAGTACTTGTCCGGCTCACCAGCATCAGCAACTTTGGTCAGACCGTCATACGTGTTGGCGGGGCTGATCATGCCGAGGTTGGCTTGATTCAAAATCGGAATCGAAACTTTGGCGGCGCCAGAGTTCAATGTGCCGATGTATGCCATCGCATCTTTATCAGCGACTGCCTTGGTGGCGTTGGCTTGCTCGGTCGCGGCGTCCCACTTTCCAGCGGCAGCGGTCGAGTCATCCAACTTCACAAAGTCAACCTTGAACTTGCCATCGCACACCAAGCCACCCTTGGTCAGACCGTCAATTGCAAAGCCGATCGCGTTGTTGATTTGATCGGCGCTGCTCTTTGAGGCACCCTGTAGTGGGAAGCTTGTGTAAATGCGCATCGTCTCAGGCGCGGCGGGTGCAGCAGGCTTCGGCACATCCGTCGGCTTTGGCGCGGCAGGAACAGCAGTGGCTGCTGGTGCAGCGGGCGCTGC
>CAZVQE010000003.1:0-2253 GCA_964628875.1 uncultured Anaerolineae bacterium | reverse complement strand
GCGGGCGCTGCTGGTGCAGCGGGCTTTGCCGTCGGCGCGGCGGTTGGTTGTGCACAGGCTGTCAACGCGAGCGCGACAGCTGGCACCATCAGAAATTTGTTATTCATTTCCTCTTTAATTTTCTCCTTTTAGTTTTTGGTTTGTAACCGATTCACATTTTACATGACTTTTACAAAGCAGATACAAATTAATACCAAACTCAAAATATTGGCTTTGACAAATTTTGACAAATGATTGACTTCAACCTCCAAAGGATATATTATCGAACTCGAGGCTAAAAAATGAATATCAAACAAAAAGTCATAAAAATATTCGCTATGTTTGCGCTAGTTGGCAACTCGCTCCTAAGTCCAATGGCAGCGCATGCTGGCAATGATGCTTCGCTCGGCGGTAGCGTCTATGTGGATACAAATCGAAATGGCGTCCATGACGAATCTGAGCCCGGCATCCCTGGTGTCAAGATAAAACTCGAATGCACTACCAGCGACGGCACAAAAATCACCAAAGAAACCATGACCGATGAGAACGGCTGGTATTTCTTCTACGGTTTGCCACCAAGCACTTGCACACTTACTGAACTAAATCAACCTGAAGGCTATCAAGATGGTCCAGAATCCATTGACCCGTGGATCGCAAAACTGTCAGGCGGCAAAGTTGGTAATAACTCAATCAGTGACATTCACCTCGGTGATGGCTGGCAGCAAATCGGCTACCATTTTGGTGAATTGAACGAGTGCGGCAAGACTAATTCGCGCCCGGATTGTTTGCCATACCCTGTGGAATCGGGCCCTGCCTTGCCTCCATCTGCACCTCCTTCAATGCCACCAGTTGATCCTTGTGGCTGGTCTCGTTCTCCACAAGGTACATCGCCCAATATAATTTGTTGTAATAGCGTAATCAATGCTGCATCACAAAACAAAATCGGGCGCAACACACAGCTTTTAAATACACCTTCAAACACACCAAATACCTATTGCTGTGGAGCAAATCGTACAGACAGCAATATACGCACTGACTGCTAACAGTTAGCTCCAGCTGAACTTCAACCAACGCCCCATCTTTTGACGATGGGGCGTTGGTTGTATAAGGCGCAATTTGCCACACAAATAATCTGGCAACGCAACTGGCACAAATAGCTGGCTTTCGACGACGCCCGTGCCAATTTGAATACAAATAACACTCAAATAACGCTCATGCGCTAAAAAAGAAACGGGTGAAAACCTGTAAATTGACCGATTATCAAAAAAGGAGTTACCATGTTTCAGTTTCAAAAAACAATCAGAAATGTCTCGACCAGCGTCCTCATCGCTAGCCTAATGTGGGCTCATCCTGCGGTCGTTCACGCAGAGAATAGCGCAACAATTGGCGGCAGCGTCTTTGTGGACATGAATCAAGACGGACATCACGGCGGCTATGAGCCCGGCATCGCGGGTGTAAAGATCAGACTCGACTGCACCACTCCTGACGGTAAAAGCTTTACCAAAGAAACCGTGACAAATGACAACGGGTGGTTTTTCTTTTATGGGCTGCCACCCGCCAAATGCAAACTCACCAAGCTTACACAGCCAGAAGGATATCAAGATGGCAAGGAATCGGTGGATCCGTGGATTGCAGCGCTATCAGGCGGCAAAGTCGGTGTTGATATGATCACCGACATCACCATCGGCGAAGGCTGGGAGCAAGTCGGCTATCACTTCGGTGAATTGAATCAATGCGGTAAGCCAAACTCGCGCCCGGATTGTTTGCCTGAGCCAGTCGAGGCAGGTCCAGCGCTACCTACCGACCCAGTCACTTGTGACGATTATGACGATGATTGGTGCTGCGGCATGGTCGGCGGCTCAGTCAAGCCGCAAGGCAAATCCAATCCAAATATTTTCATTGATTGCAGCGACATCGGCGACAAAGTAAAACCCAAGCGTAAGTAAGCCGCCACCATCGGCTTAAAACAAAACGCCCAGTTACTCGACTGGGCGTTTTGTTTTTTCAATCACCTCTCAAATAATCACGCAGTGCTACCACCGCAACCGGCGCGAGCCGATGCCCCTCGATAACGCCGGAGCCGTTCACCGCCGCATTCACCACAAAACGACTAAACGCCTTAAACGCGCGCCCCTCAGTCAGTACCGCGCGCCTCAGATCGTCATCGCTGAGATTGCACTCATACACATAGTAGGTTGCCTTAAATGGCTTGCGATCAAAAAACGTATCCGGATACACGCCAACCTCGCGCAGTTGCGACGTCGCCACACTCAA
>CAZVQE010000002.1:0-27245 GCA_964628875.1 uncultured Anaerolineae bacterium | reverse complement strand
GGTGGCGAAATCTTCCAAGCCTTGCAAACCGGCGCAGTTGATTCAGCCGAATGGGTCGGCCCCTACGACGACGAAAAACTCGGCTTCTACAAAGTTGCCAAGATTTGCTACTACCCGGGCTTCTGGGAGCCAGCCCCCACACTCGACGTTCTCATTAACATCAACGAGTTTAACAAGCTGCCGCAAGAATACAAAGAGATCGTCCAAGCTGCTGCACATGAAGCCAACACGACCATGATCTCACGCTACGATGCAAAATGCCCCGAAGCGTATGAGAAGCTCGTCAAAGAGGGCGTGACATTCAAGGCATTTCCGGCAGATGTGCTAGAAGCCGCACAAAAGACAGCCTATGAGTTGCTTGATGAACAAGCCGCCAAAGACCCAGATGTCAAGATGGTCTACGACGACTGGAAGGTTTTCCGCGACGGCATTCGCAAGTATCACAGCCAAGCTGAAACAATCTTGCAAAACTACGTCAATCCGGCGAAGAAGTAAATTAATTTCTACTTCGTGAGCTACAACTCCGCTGATACACTGGTGTCAGCGGAGTTTTTATTTATGGCAGATCGAACTAATACACACACAAAATCGGCGTATGGTGGCGAGGGTTGGACGCTGCGTCCGACATCACTCTCTGAGGAATTAGGCACGCTATGGGCGAAGTGTGGCATCAACAGTGAATATGCGCCGTTGCGCGCAGTGCTGCTGCATCGTCCGGGCGCTGAGCTAGCGGCATCGGCTGACCCACGCGCCGTCAATATGCTCGATTCACTCGACATCGCCAAGGCGCAGGCTGAGCATGACACGCTCGCGCAAACCTATCGCAACAACGGCATACACGTACATTACGTCAAGCCACCTGAGCCTGCAACGCCCAATCAAATGTTTATGGCAGATGTATTTGTCATGACGCCTGAGGGTGCGATTGTGGCGCGTCCAGCCTCACGCGTGCGCGCAGGCGAGGAGCGCATCGCCGCTCAAGCTCTCGCCAATATCGGCGCTCCAATTGTGCGCAGCATCGGCGGTCGCGGCACGTTTGAGGGCGCAGACATGATGTGGCTCGACCCCAAGACCGTCATCCTTGGGCGCGGCTTGCGCACCAATGATGAGGGCGCGCGACAGATTGCAACGTTGCTGGGTGAATTGGGCATCAGCGTGGTGCAAGTTGATCTTGTATTTGGTTCGATGCACCTGATGGGCATGTTGCGCATCGTGGATAAAGATTTGGCAATTGCGTGGCCCGGTCGGTTCGTACATCGTGGCATCGAGGCGCTCAAAGCGCGCGGCTATCGCGTCGAATTTTTGCCAAATGAGCTTGAGGCACGCAACGGCTTCGCGCTTAATTTTGTCACCATTGCCCCGCGCAAGATCATCATGTGCGCCGGCAACGACACTACGCAAAAATTTTACGAGTCGCTCGGCATCCAGTGCATCCCCGTCAAGATGGATGAGCTTGGCAAAGCCGCCGGCGCAATTGGCTGCCTGAGTGGCATTATCGAGCGTGAAATGATTTAACAAGTACTTGTCATTTCAAACGCAGGGAGAAACCTCCGCAACGTTACTGATGCAAGATGTTTCTCATCGGGTGGAATGACAAGTTCAACTGTTTCTTTCTCGCGTCCTCAGTGATGACTGCTCGCGCCGCCAACGCTCAACCGCCGCGTGATCGCCGCTGAGCAACACATCAGGCACGCGCCATCCACGAAAATCAGACGGGCGTGTGTAATGCGGATACTCCAGCGAGCCGTCCACGTGCGACTCATTGCGCGGCGCAAACTCAGGCAGCACGCCCTCGATCTGCCGCGAGATGGCATCCATCATGACCATCGCCGGCAATTCGCCACCCGTCAGCACATAGTCGCCGATGCTAATCGCGTCGGTGCATAGATAATCGCGCACGCGCTCATCCACACCTTCGTAGTGACCGCATACAAATGCAACGCGCGTAAATTGCGCCAACTCGACGGCGACGCTGTGTGTAAATGTGCGTCCCGCCGGTGACATGAGGATGATAGGCGTATGCGCGCTTGCGCCGCGTTCCACAAAACGAATCGTCCCCTGCTCTGAGCGCGATTCACCGCCCGAAAGTCTCATGACACTCTCGACCGCCTTAAAGATCGGCTCGGGCTTCATGACCATGCCACCGCCGCCACCATAAGCGTAGTCGTCAGTCACATGATGCTTGTCGGTAGTGTAATCGCGCACGTTGTGCGTGTGAATCTCAATCAGACGTGACTGCGCCGCGCGCTGCAAGATACTCTCGGCAAATGGACTGACAAACATCGCCGGAAACAGCGTGAAAACATCGAAGCGCATACAGTGAGATTACTTCTTCTTGGTCGCCGCACGTGAGGCAGCACGCTCGGCGGCTTCTTTGCGTTTGAGGTAGTCGAGCGGGTGGCTAATCGCTGCTGGAATGATGCGCACCTCGATGCCTTTGGCAACCTCGATGCGCGCAAGGTCTTCTTCGCGGTTGAGGTAGGTCAGCTTGCCAACCACGCCGCCGATGGTCACGATCTCCTCGCCGATTTTGAGATCCTCGATCACCAGCTCTTGATTTTTGCGGGCGCGGCGCTGCGGCAAAACAATGACGACCCAGATCAACAACAACACCATCGCGATGGCTGTAAATAAAACCACCAACGCGTAATTTGAACTATCCATTGATGAAAATTATAACGGTGCGGCGTCACGCATCGCTCGGCGGCAGTTGCCAACCCGTCGCAGTCGCCCAATCCTCCGCCGCAAGGTAGATCAAATCAACAGCGGGGTCTTTGACATCCGGATAGGTTTCGGGGTCAGCGAGATTGTCAGCCAGCCGACGTTTCAATTCTGCATATGCCTCAGCGCTCATCGGATGCGCACGTAAATAATCACGAAACAAAATCGGGTAACGCTGATTGGCTGCGCCCGCTGCGCGCGCATGTAAATTGATACGTCGCGCGCCGAGCGGCTCACGGAAAAAGAGCTTGTGCCAATTTGAATCGGCGCCAACAAAATGAGGCGTAACGTGATCGCGCGTGATATGCGGGCGATGTTGATAGCCAAGCGCCGAAATTGCCCGCATGACCGATTCATCCAACGCGGCTACAGTCACCTGCACATCAATGATGTCTTTGGCGGCAAGCGCTGGCACAGACGTCGAGCCAATGTGATCAATGCGTAATGCCATCGCGCCCAAGCCGTGACGCAACTGATGCGCAATGGACGCAAACTCATCGCGCCAACGCGACTGATACGGGACGATTTCAACTTTCATTTTTTCGTATGTCATTCCGAGCGTTGCGCTTCAGCGCCGCGAGGAATCTCTGTGAATTAATTTCACATGGATTTCTCGCTCCGCTCGAAATGACGATGTGCATCACCCCACGCCAAACTTCAACGCGCCCGCATCCGCATCAACAACGACTTTGCTCGGCGGTGCGTCGAGTGTGAGCAGATAATCCGCGAGCTTGTCGCGCACATTGCGCTGCAAGATACGCCGCAGCGGGCGCGCGCCCATGCCGATCTCGGTGTTTTGGCTCATCAGCCAATCGCGCGCCGCAGGCGTCACCTCGAGACCAATGCCGCGCTCTTTGGCGAGCTTGGCTTCTTTGACGATCATCAGATCCAAAATCTTGCGCAGCGAATCCTGCGACAACGGCGAGAACATGACGATGTCATCCAAGCGATTCAAAAACTCGGGACGGAAAAACGCGCGCACATCTGACATGGCTAGGTCGCGCGAGCGTGCGCCGAGCGAAGGGTCATTCAAATAAATCGCGCCGAGGTTGCTGGTCAAAATAATCACAGTCTCGCTAAAATTTGCGACGCGCCCCTGTCCGTCGGTGAGCCGCCCCTCCTCCATCACCTGCAGCAATATATCGAGGATGCGTGGATGCGCTTTTTCGACTTCGTCAAATAGCACCACCGCATACGGCGACTTGAGGATGCGCTCAGTGAGCTGCCCGCCGCCCTCGTAGCCGACGTAGCCGGGCGGCGCGCCGATCAGCCGATTGATGGTGTCGTCTTTTTGATACTCGCTCATGTCAATGGCAACCATCGCGTCCTCGCTGCCAAATAAAAATTCGGCGAGTGCGCGCGCCAGCTCAGTCTTACCGACGCCACTGGGTCCCAAAAATAAAAACGACCCAATCGGGCGCTTGGGGTCTTTGAGTCCGACACGCGCGCTCTTGACGGCGCGGCTGAGCGACAGCACTGCGTCATCTTGTCCGATCACGCGCTGTTGGAGCGTCTGCGTCATCTGCGCAAACTTACTGCGCTCATCCGCGCCGAGTTTGCTGGCGGGGATGCCGGTCATCATGCTGATCGCCAGCGTCACGTCATCGTTGTCAATGGCAGATCGCGGTGGGTTGGTTTGTGCGTTGTCTGCGCTTTTGGCAATGGCACATGCGCGGTGCAAGACTGTCGCGGCTGAGCCGGGCAATGGCATATCACCGATATAGCGCCCAGCGAGCGTCGTCGCTGTTTTAATCGCGCCGTCGCTGATCGTCAGGTTATAGTCGCGCACAAAGAGCGGCTTGCTGATGGTCAGCATCTTGGTGCACTCATCGTTGGTAGCGGGCGGCACACGCAACACATGCACATGACTCTCGATCATGGCGTTGTTGCGTATGCGCTCGTTGTACTCCGCCTCAGTGCAGGTGCCGATGATGATCGGCGTCAGCACGTCCGCGACGATAGCTTTTTGCAACTCTTTGGCGGCAGCGTCCAGCTTTGGCTCACGCGAAAAAAAACGATGGATGTTTGGCACGAATAATGCGCCGCCGCTGGCTTGCTTTAGCGCGATCTGTATCGCCGTAGTCGGGTTATCGAGCCATGCGACGTCACTAACTTCAACGATTGAGTTCACTTCGCGCGGACCCTTATTCTCAGCAATCAGCATCGCCAACGACTGCGCGAGACTGCGCCGTCCGCTGCCTGCCGCACCGATCAAGATCACATTGCGATCTTGCGCCAGCGACAGCAGTGACACCAGATCGCGCAACAACGCATCGCGCATATACAGCGGCGCGAGCTGACCGCGCTTGGCTTGTTGCACCCAATCGCTGATCGTGTTGCGTTTGCTGACGATGCCTTCGTTGACGAGTGCGCCGATGGCGGCGGGCGTGATACCGCGCTTTTGCAGCATGCCAGCCGTACTGACGCCCGGTTGCGCTAGTGCGCCGAGCAGGTCTTCGGTAGCGATATAAATTTCGCCCGCAGCCAGCGCGATACTGCGCGCCTCATCAATAGCGATGAGCATCTCGTCACTCAGACTAACGGGTGAGTTTTGATCGGTGGTAAATGTAAAGTTGGCGCTGCGCCCGACGCGCGTCTTGAGTTGTGTGTCGAGCTCATTTTCAAGGTCGGTCAGCTTAAATCCGCGCGTCTGTGACAAGCGTTGTAAGGCGCGATTTGCGGTGGACTCGGGCATGCGCAAAATCGCAAACAACGCATGCTCGGGCATCATGAGCGGCATGGCGCGGCTGCGCATGACATCCGCCGCGCGCGAGAGCAGTGTACGTGTGTTAGCATCCAATAGATCAGTGTTGAGCGAACCCATACGCTAGATTATCGGACACTTGCAGACATGAGACATCGGATGTCAGACGTCTCACTTCTCAGCACACATGAGCAACTCACTTTCTTCTATCATCAAAGCCACACTCCTTGGCGGGCTGGCGTTGATGCTGTATGCCAAGATCGCCAGCGGCACACTCGGCTATTACATCAACGCGCGATTTTTTTGGTTGCCGTATGTGGCTTTGCTGATGCTAACGGCGCTCGCACTGACGCAGGTGTCATCGTTGTATGCGCGCCGCACTGAATCGCCCGTACACACGCACACCCATTCACATGCGCTTGGCACGGCGACGATTGCATTGCTGATTTTGCCGATTGTGTTTGGTTTGATGATTCCCGCTCGACCACTCGGCGCGGCAGCGGTCGGCACACGCAGCCTAACGGTCATCCCGGGTCGCGCGGCGTCTGACTTTGGCGTAAGCGCCATTCGCGGCGAAAAGACAATGATGGATTGGCTGCGCGAATTTGGAGCGACCAAAGACCTCAGCGTTTTTGAAGGGCAGACGATTGATGTGACTGGATTTGTGTTTCATGACAAACGTGTGGCGACAAATCAATTTTGGGTGGCGCGGTTTGTCATCAGCTGTTGTGTGGCGGATGCGAGTGCGGTCGGCATCCTCGTGCGAATGGATAATGCGGCTGATCTCAAGCCCGACACTTGGGTGCGCGTGCGCGGCAAACTGACTCAAACGACGCTCAAAGGCGAACATACGATGATGATCGTCGCCAGCGCCATTGACAACACGGACGTGCCAACCAATCCGTATCTGCAACCGTAGCGATCACGACTCAGCCTCAAAGATGTCTTCGATGCGTTTGCCAAATACTTTGGCGATCTTGAACGCAAGTGGCAAGCTCGGATCGTATTTGCCGGTCTCGATGGCGTTTACGGTTTGACGCGATACGTTGAGTTTGTCGGCGAGGTCTTGCTGCGACCATTCGCGTTTGGCGCGCAGCTCACGCAGGTTGTTTTGCATTTGTGCGATATCGGCGATTGGCAATCCACTGTCCGAGAACCCATGCAAATATGCCATAGGGCAGCACCCACAACATGCCAATCTGCGGAAAGCCAGCAATCTCTAAAAAGCCATATGCAAACGCCATCAACAACGTGTCCACAAAGGCGAAGGCGATTGCCTCAAGCTGAATGCGTTGCTGAAACTCATCAAGCCTACGCACATGTCTGATCACCGCCAGCAATGCCAAACCTACCGGGACGAGCGGCAACAATGCAACAAGATAACGCCACTCGGCGGTTGGATTTGCGCGCAGGATCGGCAGCGTGATCAGCACAACTATCACATACAGCGCCATAGCAGGTATGAATTCGCGTAAATACAGTTTTGAATTTGTGTTCATGTTAGTAATTTAGTTTTTAATGCGCACCGCAAATTGAATCAGCGCAATCAATGCGATACCAATATTGACTAGCGTATTGAGCGTTACGCCGTAGAGTGAAAGGATGCCAAAATACGCCAATAGCGAAGTTCCGATCATCCAAATCATGTTTAGCGTAATCAACAAGCTGTTGATGTTGAGGAGTGAATTTACCTTTTGTGTGCGCCATATGGCCGCCAAAATCGCAATGCTGTAAAGCATGAGCCCAATTCCTACGATCAACAAGATCGTTGAGTTTATGCCGATCTGTGCGCCAAGTGCTGATGAGTCACTCGCAAATTTGCCGCCCCAAAAGAAGCAATAAGCTGCATCTATTGCGGCGGTCACTTTGATCGCGGTGAAATTCGTGTGTTTGATTGTGTTGTTCAATTTACCTTCCGATTAACCTGTTTGCAAATTTTGATGTCAAGCATCCTTTACACAGCATGATACAAATCCACTCACCAAATGTCAAGTAACCTTTACATTAAATTTTGCGCGTGTGTTTGTCATTCTTCGCTTCGCTCAGAATCTTTATGAAATACAGTAGCAATTATTTGCAGTCATAGAGATTCTTCAGCTCTTCGAGCCTCAGAATGACAAAGCGGATCATGTGCGCCACATATAATCATCAATTCAATGCCGAACCCAGCGACTGACAAACTCATCAAGATCCTCAAGCTCGAAGCACAAACTGGCTATCAAGACAAAGCCGTGACGCGCGGGCTTGCTTCATTCTCGGCGGCGTGGCTCAATGACGCCGCACGCAACTCAATTGATAGCGCATTTGCCGAGCAAGTGGCGCAAATGATGCGTGACTACAGCACACTCACCGACGGCGATGCGCGTCGCACCGCGCTCACCGCGTTGATTGACAAACTACAAAATCCAAACGCAACGCCGTCCTTCGGCGCAAGCGCCATTCCACAAGAACAAAAAGAAAAGCCCGCGCAACAACCCGCACGGCGCGAGGATACGCGGCGCGAAGACGCGCGGCGCGAAGAACCACGCCGTGAAATGCGATCCGACAACGCTCGTCCCGACGAGACGCGCTATACATCGCGCGTGATGCCGCAACAGGCGGGACTGGGGCTCGACGCATCTGTCACCAAAATCGCAGGCATTGGCGATGCCAACGCCGCGCGCCTCGAAAAGCTCGGCGTCAAAACAATTGGCGACTTGCTCTACTTTTTTCCAGCGCGCTACGATGACTACAGCGCATTGCGCCCGATCAATCAGCTCGAGTACAACGATCAGGTCACGCTGATCGCGCGTGTCGCCAGCGCCTACAAACGCAAGACAAAAACAAACTTGATCATCTTCACGGCTGTCGTCGAAGACGCCTCAGGCATGATCGAGTGCCGTTGGTTTACCAATGAACGCGCGGCCGATAACATGCAAAAAAATATGCAAGTCGGGCGCGAGGTCGTCATCAGCGGCAAGGTCAGCGAGTATCTTGGCAAATTGATTTTTCAAAATCCGACGTTTGAGCCAGCTGAGCGTGAATGGATCACCGGCGGGCGCATCGTGCCAATCTATCCGCTGACCGAAGGATTGCAACCGCTGCTGCTGCGCCGCGTCATGAAGCGTGTATCAGAATATTGGTCGCAACGCGCGCCAGAGTTTATGCCCGACGATGTGCGCCGCGCCGCGAATCTGATGCCACTACCCGATGCGTTGCGCGAGATTCATTTTCCGCGTGATCCGCGCACTAAAGAAAATGCGCGACGTCGCTTGGCGTTTGATGAGCTATTTGTGTTGCAGATGGCTGTGCTCAAACAGCGCCAACTATGGCGCGGCGAGCCAGCGCAACCGCTCGAATACAACGCCGACTTATTGCCTCGCTTGATTGCGGCGCTGCCCTACTCGCTCACCACCGCACAACGCCGCGCGATTGAGCGCATCAGCAGCGACATTCGCCAGCCGGTCGGCATGCGCCGTCTGCTGCAAGGCGATGTCGGCGCGGGCAAGACAGTCGTGGCAGCGCTTGGAATGGCGCTCGCTGTCAGCGTAGGGGCGCAAGCTGCGATCATGGCGCCGACCGAGATTTTGGCGGAGCAGCACTATAAAAATCTGCAAAAGTTGTTTGAGGGCTTTGCGGCGCATGGCGCGCTGCAAATGATGTTGCCAAAGATCAACATCCAGCTACTGACCGGCAGCGTCAAAGCCGCCGACAAGCGCGACATCTATGAGCAGCTTGCGAGTGGCGAGATCAATGTCATCGTCGGCACACACGCGCTGATTCAGGACGCGGTGCAATTTAAGAATCTAGGCTTTGTAGTGGTGGATGAGCAACACCGCTTTGGTGTCGAGCAGCGCAAGGCGTTGCGTCAAAAGGGCAGCACGACCAATCCACATACGTTGTACATGACAGCGACACCCATTCCCCGCACCCTCGCGCTGACGATGTACGGCGATCTCGACAACACGATCTTGGATGAATTGCCACCCGGCAGGCAACCGATTACGACGCACTGGTTTGCACCCGCCGAGCGCGAGCGTGCCTACGCATTTGTGCGTTCGCAGGTGAATGAAGGCCGACAAGCATTCATCATTTGCCCGTTGGTCGAAGAGAGCGAAAAAGTAGAAGCCAAAGCCGCGATCGAAGAACATGCGCGATTGCAACGCGATGTGTTTCCAAATCTAAAACTTGGCTTATTGCATGGCCGCATGAAAGCCAGCGAGAAAGAAGAAGTGATGAGCGCATTTGCGCGCAATGAGCTACAGGTGTTGGTCTCGACCTCTGTCGTCGAGGTCGGCATTGACGTGCCAAACGCAACCGTGATGATGATCGAGGGCGCCAATCGCTTTGGCTTGTCGCAGTTGCATCAGTTTCGCGGGCGCGTCGGACGCGGACAGCATCCTTCATTTTGTCTTTTGCTGGCGGACTCGAGCAGCGCACTGAGCGATGAGCGACTGCAAGCCATCGTCAGCACGCAAGATGGCTTTAAGCTGGCGGACATTGACTTGCAGATTCGCGGACCCGGCGAGTTTTTTGGCACGCGACAGAGCGGTGAGCCTGAGTTGCGATTGGTCGGCATCGGCGACCGCGATTTGCTAGAGCAAGCGCGCGAGCAAGCTGAGCGTGTGATCGGCGCTGACTCAGCGCTGAGCCAGCCTCAGCACAAATTACTCGCCGACAAAGTCAGCAAATTTTGGCTCAACCGCGAAAAAGTCGGCGACGCAAGTTAGCGTCGCGCGCATATAATCTTCGCAAGATGATTCGCACATCTACACATTCAAAATCTATTCGGCGCGGCGAGCCACCGCGTTGGATTCAAAACGACAAGGGGCGCATTACAGATGTGATTTTGTCCATTGATGATCTGCGTGTGCTGGCGCATTCGGCTGACTGGGAGCAACTACCCACACACCTGCAAGACGCAGTAGATAATCTTTTGGCTGACGATGCGTTGAATGAAGGTAGCGAAAAGATCACGCTTGATGAATTTATGAAATCAACGAAGTCGTCAGCCTAATCACAAACTTGCGGAGTGCGCACAACCAATGAATCAGTATCAAGTTGAAATAACCCGCGCCGCCGCTCGAAATCTGAACAAACTTCCTAGCGACATCCAAAAACGGATATTTCCCGAGTTAGAAAACCTAAAAACAAATCCGCGTCCGCACGGCGCAAAAAAACTCAGTGGCAGTGTAGATCGCTGGCGTGTGCGTGTTGGCGACTATCGCATTATTTATCAGATCAAAGATAGCATTCTTTACGTCCTTATTATTCAAGTCGCACACCGACGCGAAGCCTATAAAACAAAATGACCACCGCACTCTATCCGGGCACATTTGACCCGATCCACAACGGACATCTGGATCTTGCTCATCGCGCGGCAGCTATGTTCGATCGGCTTGTCATCGGCGTGTACGACCTGCCCAACAAAAAGCTACTCTTTGATCAAAAGCAACGCATCGCACTCGCCGCAGAAGCCATTGAAAAAATCAACACGCGCCACAACATCCGCGTGGTTGGTTACAGTGGACTGACGGTTAATTTTGCGCGCGAGGTTGGCGCAAAGGTCATGATCCGCGGCTTGCGCAACAGTGTTGATTTTGACTATGAACTGCAACTCGCGCTGACCAATTATTGGCTGGCGCCCGACATCGAGATCGTGTCACTTTTCGCCACCAGCCCTCATACATTTTTGAGTGCGACGCTGGTGCGCGAGGTGGCTCAGCTCGGTGGTGATATCAGCCCGCTCGTGCCTGACAACGTTGCGCGCGCGCTCAAAAAGTCCGCCTAAATCACGCATCGGTGATAAAATTTTTTAAGGATGGATATTCAACATCTGCTTGGACGACTCGAAGCCATCATCATGGATAGCCGCAAGGTGCCCGGCACGCAAATGCGCCTCGTGGATGCGCAAAAGTGTTTTCAACTGATTGACCAGATGGTGCTAGCGATCCCCGAAGAAATCAAACGCGCACAAAGTATCGAGCAAGAGCGCGACCGCATCATCGCACAGGCGCGCGAAGAAGGTGAGCGCATCCGCGCATTGGCGCAAGATGAAGCCGCACGTATGGCAGATCACGCCAATATCATGCAACTGGCGCAATCGCGCGCCGTGCATATTGAGGAGCGCGCGCGTCAAGAGGCGGCTCGACTGCGCATTGATGCCGACACATATGCCATTGACACACTCAAGCAACTCAGCGCCGAGTTTGAGCGACTGATCACCAGCGCACACAATGGCATTGCCAAGCTAGAGCATAGCCGCGCCGAACGCACCGGGGTAGCAAACTTCGATCAACTCGCTCCGCCTGATCAATCCTAAGTGTTTGACGTGCTGCTCAAAAACGAACGTCGCATCGCCTCACTTTTTATCGCGGCTTCGTTTGTTTTGTTTTCGATTTATAGCGCCATCACACCATTGTTCGAGGCGTCAGATGAGCTATGGCATTACCCTGTTGTTCAGCGCATTTTGTCGGGGAATGGGTTGCCCATTCAACAAAAAGGCGCGAGCGATGCCGACGCGCCGTGGCGGCAAGAAGGCAGCCAACCTCCGCTCTACTATTATTTTGCGGCGCTGATCTCTGCGCCCTTTGATCACAGCCAATGGCGCGCTGTGCGTCAGCCAAACATACACAGCGATATGGGCGTGCCAACTGCCGACGGCAACGCCAACGCCATGTTGCACACCGCCGCAGAGGATTTTCCTTGGCGCGGCGCGGCATTGGCAATCCATGCCGCGCGATTTGCATCGGTGTTACTCAGCACGTTGACCATGCTATTTGCCTATCTCATCGCAGGCGAATTTTTTACGCGCGTAGATGGGCGCGATGCACTGTTGCGGCTGACGACGATGGTGTTTGTCGCCTGCGTGCCGATGTTTGCATTTATCAGCGGCTCAATCAACAATGACAACGCCGCCGTATTTTTTAGCACGCTCGGTTTTTGGTTTGCGTTGCGGTTGTTGCGTCAGGTGAATTTGTCTGTGCGCGCGGGGATTATTGCGGGCGTAATCACCGCATGCGGCGCGCTGAGCAAATCGAGCGCGCTCGGACTGCTCGGGCTGTTTGGCGTCGCGTCACTGATGACGCTCTGGCGACACACGCCACACGCGCGATTCAACAAAAGCACACTGCTCACGCTCATCAAATTTAATGGCGTGATGCTCACAGTGACGTTGCTCATCAGTGGTTGGTGGTTTGTGCGCAACATCACGCTATACGGCGACTGGCTCGGCTGGAATGGATTTTTGGACGCGGTCGGGCGCCGCGATGGCGCGATGACTTGGGCGCAACTGTGGAGCGAACGCGGCGGATTTGCGGATTCATATTGGGGCGTGTTTGGCACGCTCAATGTGTTGTTGCCCGAGTGGCTCTACACCGCGCTCAATGTCATGGCAGCATTGGCATTTATTGGCTTGATAAAAGCTGTCATATCACGTTGCAATTTTTCTGTATTCGATCAAAGTAACAACGCAGGGATTCCTCACTTGCGCACAAAGTGCGCCGTTCGGAATGACAGAGCCGCTGTTTTACTCGCGTTGTTTTGGGTCGCGCTGATTTTTGTCGCGCTGATCCGCTGGACGTCGCTCACACCTGCATCACAAGGGCGGCTGATGTTTCCGTGCATCGCTGTGATTGGCGCGGCGATGGCGTATGGCTTGGCGCGCATTCATCGTGTGATTTTGTTAATGGCATCCGCGCTGATGATCACGCTCGCGTTTGCGGTGCCGTTTTGGATCATTGCGCCGACCTACGCGCCACCACAAAATGTGTGGCAGACGCGGCTGCCGATTGCCATCAATGCCACATTTGGCGATGCCCTCACACTCACCAATGCAGGCGCAGACACGGCTCAGGTGCAACCCGACGCGACTGTAACGCTGCGGCTCAATTGGCAACTCGACAAAGCGCTCAATAAAAATTACAGCGTGTTTGTGCATCTGGTGGATGAGTCGGGCGTGATCGTGGCACAGCGTGATATGCATCCGGGTCAGGGGAATTTGGCGACAAGCCAACTCAATGCGCCGCGTATTTGGAGCGATCACTATACGTTACGAATATCGAGCCTTGAGTTCGCGCCCAAAACATTGCATTGGCGCGTCGGCATTTATGATGCAGCCTCCGGAGCGCGGCTAAAAACCTCGCGCGGCGCAGAGTGGGTTGAATTTGGCACAGTCAATCTGATCAAGCGCGATTCACAAAACGCCCTACTGCGCTATGACAACGGCGCGCAGTTGCGGCAATACGACATCAGTCAAAAAGACACGCGTGCAGGCGGCACGATCAGAATAGAGACCATGTGGGTCAATACAAACGCCGATAACATGAATGTGTCATTGCAATTGTTGGACGAGCGCGCCAACAAGATCGCCCAACAAGACCTCGGACTGCCCAAGCAAGCGACTGACATTCGCATGTCACACACACTCAAGATTGACTCCAATGCGAAGCCGGGCGCTTATCGCTTGATGCTGGTGCTGTATGAGGCGCGCGAGCCCTTTACGCGCGCAGGCGCATACAGCGCGGATGGCGTCTTTGCGGGGCGCGAGGTCGTGCTGACAAAATTTGATGTGCGGTGAGGAAATGGAAAGGTAACGAATAACTGTCATGCGTCCGTAGGCGGGCATGCAGTGCGCAAATCTAAGCGGCATACTGGATTCCCGCTTTCGCGGGAATGACGTCACCCTGCCCATTTAGGAAGTCTCTGTAGAAGCTCAGCCAGCATGCTGACAAAGGACTATAATGTTTTTGCTTTAGTGCGCGAGCGATGTCGCTCGCGTGTTTTTGTTAATCAACAGAAGGAGAAAATAGAATGAAACAAAACCGAGTGATGACGGTCGCTGGAATGATTGCGGCGACCTCGATGGTTTTGGCAGCATGCGCGTCACCCACGCCGACCGCAGCGCCAAAGCCAACCGATGCTCCGAAGCCTGCGGCGCCAACCGCAGCGCCTGCGCCAACAACTGCGCCCGCGCCGACCGCAGCCCCCAAGCCAACCGACGCGCCCAAGCCCGCTGAGTTTAAGGGCATGAAGGTAGCTGCGCCTGACTGCAAGTATGGCGGAGCGATGAAATCCATCGAAGCTATTGATGCGAATACGGTGAAGTTCACCGTGTGCGATCCAGACCCTGCGCTGCCATATAAGGTCACGACCTCCGCATTTGCCATTCTCCAAAAGGATGTGCTGGAGAAGACCGGCGGCGACGCCAAGAAGATCAACGATATGGCCATCGGCACGGGCCCATACAAGCTCAAAGAGTGGAAGCGCGGCGACAGCCTGACGTTTGAAGCCAACTCAGATTGGTGGGGCGGCGCGCTCAAAAACAAAGGGCTTGTATTGCGCTGGAGCAAAGAAGCCGCTCAAGCGCTGCTCGAGCTAAAGTCGGGCAACGCCGACGGCATCGAAAAGGTTGCGACCGAAGATTTTGACGCGGTCAAGAAGGACGCCAAGCTCAAACTCGTGCCTGTCGAGCCACTCAACATCATGTATGTTGGCTTCCAAGTTGACAAAGCGCCATTTAACAATGAGAAAGTGCGCCAAGCATTTGCAATGGCGCTCGACCGCAAGAAGATCGTAGATGACTACTATCCAGCCGGTTCATTGGTGGCGACGAATTTCGTGCCGCCCAGCTTTAAGCCGGGTGCGTCGCCAAATATTCCGTGGTCGGACTTTGACGCCAAGAAAGCCAAAGCATTGCTCGAGGAAGCCAAATTCGACTTCAATCAAGAAGTGCCGCTGAGCTACCGCGAAGTCGTGCGCGTGTACTTGCCCTCGCCCGCCAAAGTTGCGCAAGAGATTCAGGCACAGCTCAAGCAAATCGGCGTCAAGGTGAAGCTGACCCCGAAGGAGAGCGGCACGTTTATCAAGAGCGCGTCAGCCGGCGAAGAGCCATTTTATTTGCTGGGTTGGGGCGCGGACTATCCGGATGCGACCAACTTTTTTGACTATCACTTTGGCACAGGCAGCAAGCAATTTGGGAAGCCGTTCCCAGACATCCTTGAGCAGATCAAGATCGGCGCAACCAACAGCGATGGCGCCAAGCGCCAAGCCGCGTATGACAAACTGAATGAATTGCTCAAGACGCACGTGCCGATGATTCCAGTGGCTCATGGCTACTCGGCTCAGGCATTTCAAGCCTCAGTTGATGGCGCACACGCCAACCCGCTGACGCCAAATGAGTATTCGAAGATGAAAGGCGCGAAGGACACCTTTGTTTACGTGCAAGCGGCTGAGCCGATCAGCCTCGATTGCGCAGACGAGAGCGACGGTGAGACCTTTAGCGCGTGCGGTCAGATCTACGAGCAACTGCTTGGCTTCAAGCCAGGCACGGTGGAATTGGCGCCGCAATTGGCTACGGAATACAAAGCCAATCCAGACGCGACCGAGTGGACATTCACCCTCCGCAAGGGTGTGAAATTCACCAATGGCGCAGTATTGGATGCCAATGATGTTGTGTTGTCATTTGCGCGCATGTGGGATGCCTCACACCCCCTGCACAAGGGTGACACCGGCACGTTTGAGTATTGGAGCGGCTACTTCGGCGACTTTTTGAACGCCAAGAAATAACCTCACATTTTTGATCAAAAAAACTCGGGGGTTGAATTGACCTCCGAGTTTTTTTACAGCCCATGTCGCAATTTCTCATACGCCGAATGGCGCTACTCATTCCCGTACTTATAGGCATCTTGGTGATGACATTTACGCTGGCGCGTTTGATTCCGGGCGATCCATGCGTCGTGATGCTCGGCGAAAAAGCCACACCAGAAAAGTGCTTTGCATTTAAGGAGCGCTTTGGCTTGAATGACAGCATCCCCGTCCAATTTGGGCGCTATCTGCAGAATTTGGCGCAGGGCGACCTCGGCAACTCGATCAAAGAAGGCCGTGCTGTCACTGACGTCATTGCCGAACGCCTGCCGATGACCATTGAACTGACCGTTTTTGCGACATTATTTTCGACGATGCTTGGGGTCACGCTGGGGGTCATCTCAGCGGTGCGGCACAACAGCGCCGTTGATATTGCCTCAATGGTTTTTGCAAATGTGGGCATCTCAATGCCGATTTTTTGGCTTGGGCTCTTACTCGCTTATTTTTTTGCGCTCACATTGGCTGGCACGCCATTGCAATTGCCGCCCTCGGCGCGCCTACAACCCGGCACGGACCTGCCCTCACTGCTGAAATACTGGAACATCGAAAACCCCGAAGGTGCGCGCCGATTCATCCTGCTGTTTGCGTCTAACTCGGTGTTGCTCAACAGCGCGATACAGGGCAAATGGAATGTTTTTGTTGATGCGCTACGACACCTTATATTGCCGACGGTCACAGTTGGCACAGTCTCATTAGCCATCATCGCGCGCATGACCCGCGCCGCTATGCTTGATGTCTTTACACAAGACTACATCCGAGTCGCGCGCGCCAAAGGACTGCGCGAGTGGGTGGTCATCATGAAGCACGCATTTCGTAATGCTCTCGTCCCCATTGTGACCGTCATCGGTTTGCAATTTGGCGGCTTGCTGTCGGGCGCAGTGCTGACCGAGACGACCTTTGCGCTGCCCGGCATGGGCACCAAACTCATTGACGCAATCTTGTCACGCGACTATCCCGTCGTACAAGGCTTTACAGTTGTGATTGCGCTCATGTTTGTTTTGGTGAATCTGGCTGTGGACTTTTCGTACGCTTATTTGAATCCGCGCATCCGCGTGCAATAAATGACATCAGCAAAATCATGCGTTTAGCCACTGCCACATCCTCATCCGCTTCGATTCACGCCGCGTCAAAGGTCAAAACACAATCGCCATTTCGCCGCATGATGCGGCGGCTATTGCGACACCACTCGGCACAGATTGGAATGGCGCTGCTCGGATTTGTTGTGTTTGTCGCCATCTTTGCGGACTTTATTGCACCTCACAGTTACGAAGATCAAATTCGCATACCCGGCACGACGACGCGATACGCGCCGTGTGTGCATATTTTGGGTGGTTGCGATGCGGATAAACCCGAGTCACTCTTTGGACTCGACAGCAACAGGCGCGACGTTTTTTCGCGCGTGATTTACGGATCGCGCTTGTCTTTGCAAATCGGATTCGTCACGACAGGTTTTGCGATCTTGATCGGCACGCTATTGGGCGCAATTGCGGGCTATGTCGGCGGCTGGCTTGACAACATCATCATGCGCATCATGGACGTGCTGTTGGCGTTTCCGAGTTTGCTACTCGCGATTGCCATCGTCACCGTGCTAGGCAACGGACTAATTAACACGCTACTCGCCGTCGGCATCGTTTCGATTCCCGTTTATGCGCGTATCGTGCGCGCGGCGGTGCTCAGCATCCGTGAGTTAGATTTCATATCAGCCTCTACTGCGCTAGGCGCCTCAAAGATGCGCATCCTTTTCACGCGCTTGCTACCCAATTCACTCACACCGATCATCGTGCAGGGCACGCTGGGAATCGCAACGACGATCCTTGAGGCAGCCGGTTTGTCGTTTCTTGGTTTGGGTGCGCAGCCACCTTTGCCAGAATGGGGCTTGATGCTGGGCGACGAACGCGCGAGCGTTTTTAGCGCGCCGCATCTACTGATATTTCCCGGCATCGCTATCATCATCACTGTATTGGCGTTTAATTTACTCGGCGATGGTTTACGTGATGCGCTCGATGCACGCCGCGCCTGATACCAATTTCGGCACTCACAATATTTATTCACCAAAAATCCTAAAGACTCGTATATAATCGCGCGCATTGCTCAGAACACATACGCCGCGATGAGTGCCCTCGAATAACAAGTCGAGTGGCTTCATTGCGGCGTTTTGCATTCTGCGCATTAAAAACATTAATTCAAGGAGAAGAGTTTCAAATGAATAAGCAATGGTTATTTGCAACCAGCGCGGTCGCCATTGTGTTGGCGGCATGCGCATCGCCAACACCAGAGCCAGCCAAGCCTGCAGCACCCGCGGCACCAGCCGCGCCTGCAGCTCCCGCTGCTCCAGCCGCACCGGCGGCGCCAGCTGCACCGGCAACGGGCAAGCGCGGCACGGGTGGCACACTGCGCATTTTGTATTGGCAGGCGCCAACCATCCTCAACGTGCACTTGGCAAACGGCACCAAGGACTATGACGCATCACGCTTGATGCTCGAGCCATTGGCAGCCATCGCTCCAAACGGCAGCCCCGTGCCTGTGCTTGCGGCTGAGATTCCAACAAAAGCCAACGGTGGCGTGTCGGCGGATGGCAAAGAAATTACATGGAAGCTAAAGAAGGGCGTGAAGTGGACAGATGGCACAGACTTCACCGCCGATGACGTTGTTTTTACTTGGAAATATTGCACCGACAAAGACACCGGCTGCACCAACTCAAGCAAGTTTGGTGGTGTGACCAAAGTCGAAGCAGTGGATCCTACGACGGTAAAGATTACTTATGAGGCTCCACAAGGTTACTTCTACAAGACCTTTGTTAGCTCGGGCGCAGCCATCTTGCAAAAGAAGCAATTTGAAAAGTGCATCGGCGCAGCCGCCAGCAAAGACGAAGCCTGCCAAAAGGCAAACAACGCACCTATTGGCACAGGACCCTATAAGCTCAAAGAATTTAAGAGTGGCGACACGGTGACCTATGATGTGAATATGAATTATCACGTCGCCGATCAGCCCTTCTTCAAGGATGTGATCTTTAAGGGTGGTGGCGATGCTACTAGCGCCGCGCGCGCCGTGTTCCAAACGGGCGACACCGACTATGGTTGGAACTTGCAAGTCGAAGCCGCGGTCTTGGCTCAATTGCAACAGGGCGGCAAAGGCACATTGATGAGCTCAAGCGGTTCAAACGTAGAGCGCATCATGTTTAACACGACAGATAACACCGCCGCCGCTGGTGACAAGCGCGCCGAAGTCGGCACAACCAACTTCTTCTTTAGCGACAAGCGCGTGCGCCAAGCCATGTCAATGGTGATTGATCGCAAAGTCATGGCAGAGACGCTGTATGGACCGGCCGGTGACCCCACCTGCGAAATCATCACTTGGCAGCCCTATATGGCTCCTGATCAATTGCACGGCGGACGCAACAAATGCTCTACGGCAGATTTTGATGGCGCCGCAAAGTTGCTCGCGGATGCGGGTTGGAAGAAAGGCGCGGATGGCATCCTAGAAAAAGATGGTAAGAAGTTCAAGATTGACTTTATTACTTCGATCAACCCATTGCGTCAAAAAGAGCAAGCCCTGATGAAAGAGGCTTGGGCAAAACTAGGCATTGACACCGAGCTAAAGAGCGTGGACGCCGGCGTGTACTTCAGCACAGATGCCAACAGTCCAGACACGATCGGCAAGTTCTATCATGACATCCAGATGTACACCAACGGCTCAGGCGTACCAGATGCTACCGATTACATTTGTGGTTGGCACAGCCGCGACATCGCGGGCAAGGACAATGGCTGGCGCAAGGCAAACAACGTGCGCTACAAGAATGCCGAGTTTGACAAGCTGTGCGAGGAGCTCGAAAAGACCACCGACGCCGCAAAGAACAAAGAGATCGTCTTGAAGATGAACGACCTCTTGGTTAATGACTACATTGTTGTGCCATTGGTTGCACGCAAGTCACCCTCTGGAATCGCAAAAGACCTCAAGGGTGTAGCGCTCAGCCCATGGGACAGCGAAATGTGGAATATTGCTTCATGGAGCAAATAGTCCACCGCAATCGCAAGTAACGATTCAGTTTGCGACGAGTGCAATGCGCAGTAGATGTGTATTGCACTCGTTGCACAAATCTAACCTCGACAAAAAATGAGCACTTACTTTATAAGCCGTATTTTGGTTTCGATTCCGACGCTCATCGCGATGAGTTTTGTAATCTACGGTATTTTGGCGTTGGCGCCCGGCGATCCGCTTTCTCAGTTTGCCGCAAACCCTGAAGTGCCTCTCGAAGTGCGCGAAAATATTAAACGGTCATTGGGACTTGACCAGCCTTGGTACATCCGCTATGTGTTATGGCTGTCCGGCATATTTCGCGGTGATTGGGGCTTTTCATTCTCAGCGCGCACCGGCGTGCTAGGACTCATCATGCAACGCTTGCCACAGACGCTCGGCGTCGTCGGCACAGCTTATCTAGTTGCGTTACTCATCGCCATTCCCGTCGGCGTATACACGGCTTATCGTCCGCGCAGCGCATTTAGCTATATCGTGCAAGTGCTATCAATGGCAGGCATCTCGATGCCAACCTTTGTGACTGGCACTCTTCTGATCTTGGTATTTAGCGTATATCTCGGTTGGCTGCCGATGATTTATGACACCACGCTCAAAGCCACTGACCCCGCCTCACTTTGGAAGCTTATTAAGCAAAGCATCATGCCTGTCGCAGTATTAGCCTTCTTTCAGGCAGGAGCGCTCACTCGATTTATGCGCTCTTCGATGCTTGATAGCTTACCTTCCGACTATGTGCGCACGGCTCGCGCCAAAGGTTTATTGGAATGGGCTGTTGTCGTGCGCCACGCATTCCGCAACAGTTTGATTCCCGTCGTGACGCTGATCGCGCTCCAATTACCGGGCGTCTTCGCTGGCGCAATCATCACCGAGCAAATATTTCGCGTCAATGGCATCGGTGACCTGCTCATCAAATCCATTCAAATCAGCGACACCCCCGTCATCATGGGTATCGTCTTCATGTTTTGTGTGCTGATCGTCGTTTGTGGTCTCATCGCCGATCTGCTTTATGGCATCTTGGACCCACGTATCAAGCTATCATAATTGGAATCCTAATAATAATGACAACACTCGCTCCAGCAGTTCCTAGGGCAATCGCGCAACCGCAAAAAGTCCGTTCATTAGGAGAATTGGCTTGGCGGCGTTTTTTACGCAACCGCCTTGCCATATTTGGTTTGGTGTTATTTGGCATCCTCTTTCTTGTTACGATGCTAGGGCCGTTTATTTACACCGTTGACCCGATCAAACCAAATGCAGCCCTCGCATTCAAAAAACCATTTTCGCCTCTGCTGGGCGCAGACGACCTCGGACGCGATGTGCTTGCGCGCGTGTTGTTTGGCGGGCGCATCTCGATAGCCGTCGGCATCGCCGCAATGCTAGCCGCTGTGATCATTGGCACCATCGTCGGCGCATTTTCAGGTTTCTTTGGCGGCAAAGTGGATTTTGTGCTGATGCGCATCACCGATTTATTTCTGTCGTTGCCCGCCGTGCCAATCACCTTGCTGATCTCATTTCTTTTCCGCGAAACACTCACAAAGACTTTTGGCACGCTCTTAGGTCCATTCATCATGATCGTCGCCGTTATCGGCGGACTCAACTGGATGGCAAATGCGCGTCTCGTGCGTAGTTCATTCCTTGAGCTACGTGGACGCGAATTTGTCGAAGCCTCCCGCTCATTGGGTCAAGGGCGCTTGCCAATCATGTTTACACACATATTGCCAAACGCCATCGGACCCATCGTCGTTGCCGCCACGCTCAATGTCGGGCAAGCCATCATCTCAGAGTCAGTGTTGTCATTTCTTGGCGTCGGATTTCCGTCAGATACGCCGACATGGGGCAAGCTCGTCGCCGACTACAGCACATGGCTCGGCATCCTCGACCATGTGATTTTGCCGCCCGCGTTTTTGATCTTCCTCACCGTCTTGTGTGTAAATTTCGTCGGTGACGGCTTACGCGACGCGCTTGATCCACGCAGCAAGCGCTAGTCAAAACTGCAACACAAAACCCCGTCCTGATTCAGCGACGGGGTTTTTTATTTTTTGCGAATGAAGCGCGCCGCTATCAACAGCGCAAGCCAAATCAACACGCCAAGCGCGCTCAGCCTGATGCCCCATTCAAATGACGCCGAGCGAAACTCAAAATCAATCACACGCGCGCCCGCAGGCACATCCACCGCGCGAAAGATGCCATCACTGCAGGTGACCGCCGCAGGCTGTCCATCTATGCTTGCTTGCCAGCCCGCATAGCACGCATCGCGCAAGATCATCTGATTAGCCGCGCTCAGCGGCGCATCGAGTTGTACACGCACATGCTCAGGCGACACATCTGTGATCCGCGCCGACTGTGACGTTGCATCACGCCATGACACACGCGACGTGACATTTTGATTCTCATAGATCTTGACGTCGCCCGAATACACCATCTTGAAGCGATGCTCGCCCCATACCGGCTGCGACACAAACGTGCGGTCACGCGCGTCAATGCTGCTTAGTCCGATTACATCGACGCGCGCCGAGATCGTCAGTTGCGTCGCTGGCTTTGGAGAATCAAACTCAAGGCGCGCATAGCCGTATTGCAGCCCTGTATTTGCGGCGGTGTGCGCTCGCGCCTGCTGCACAAAAGTCTGCGTCGTGCCATCCTCAAACGCCACCGTCGCCGTGATCTCACTCGGCGCACGCAACAACACACCGAGCGCCGTCGCGCGATATGGCGTTAGCGGCAACGCGATGTTGTCTCCCGCCCGCGCGTGCAGTAGCGTGTCGTAGTAGACATCTTCGACAAAGATGTCTTGCGTCTTATCGGCGATGATGTAGCGCGTGGCGCTCTCGCGCAAAAATTGCTCGCTCGGCATATCGCTCAAAAATTCGCGCAGACGTCCATCGCTCGCCACTCGTTTATCGCTATTGGTGAGCGTCGTCGCGCGCGCGACAAATTGATTAAACGCGCGTGTCGGCAGCAGCCCGCCATCGTAGCCGTCGACACTCGGCAGGCGGTAATACAGCGCCAGATTAGGCGACAAAATCTCTTTGTATTTTGAGGCGATGATGCGATCATAGAGTTCGTCAGCGCTGAGCGTAGTCGTGTAAATGAGACTCTGCTCGGCGCGGTCGCCCGGATCAAAGGTCAACGCCGACAGCGACAGCACGCGACCCTCGCTGAGATTTTCATTCAGCAGGTGCGCCGTCGCTGGGCGCAAACTTGTTAGCGCTTGTGCATCTGCCGCGCGCGCATACGGCTGAAACTGCGACGCCACAAGTAGCTCCACAATGCATGCTATTGGCAACAACAGCGACACACGCGGCGCAACGATACACAGCGTCGCCACGCCCCACGCAATGAGCCAGCCCAGCATCACGCGCGACTCAGGCAGCGCGCGGTACTCCGCCTCAGGTGAGAATCGCGCGCCGAGCCAAACAGCAACTGCGATCACAAGTGACGTCACCAGCCAAGCTACGAGCCATCGCCTGCGTGCGGCGCGATTCACCCCGTCAGCAATATGCTGGGCGCCGAGACCGATCAGCATGCTCGTGCCGAGCGCAAACAAGATCAACCAACGCGCCTGCGCCCGAAACAAATTAAAGCCGGGCAACACGCGATACAACACATTAAAGAGTGGCGTGACGACGCCCAGCGCCAAAACAATACCCGCCACGCAAAGCACAAGCGCCACGCGCCGACCACCTGCCCCTACGCCATTGATCGCCCCCAACAGCGCCAACGCCATGCCGCCCGCGCCGAGATACGCGACATACTCCGCAAACAACGGATCGCCATACGTCGGCAACAGCGCACGACCGATTACCCACGGTCGCCACGAAAAAGAGCCGACCTCGTTAAATGCTAAGCCGCCTGCACGCGCGGAGGCTTGGCTCAACTCATAGGTCGGCAGCAATTGAGCCGCGCATATCAGCGCCGCCAGCGCGCCAGCGAGTGCGACGTAGATCAGGGGAATTTGTCGGCGCGCGAAAGTCAGCGGCGCGGCTCGATGTGCATTGTGCGTAATCACAACGATGCCGAGCGTAACCATGCAGATGTAGAGCGATTGCGTGTGACCCGCCAACACTTGCAGCGCAATGAGCAAAGCCAGCGCCGCGATAGATGCAGCGAGTTTGCGTATGTTGAGTGTGTCAAAGCGCAACACGATCAGCACTTGCAGTGGCAACCAGCTCAGCACCTGTAGTTGATTGAGATGCTCGATCTGCGCGCCGAGATAGCCGCCTAGCGCAAACGCAACCGCTGATACAAAAGCCGCGCTCGCACGAAGCCCCATTCCCCGCTGCGCCAACGCAAACATGCCAAACGCCGCAATCAGCAAATGCAACGTGATGCTGAGCGAGACCGCGCGCTCGGTCGGCAGCCACGCCATGAGCACATTTGGCGGATAAAAAAAGCCAACTTGCGAGTTGGCTAAAAATGGCGCGCCCATAAACGTGTATGGATTCCACAACGGGATCCGCCATTCGCGGATGGCTTGCGCCGCAAAATCGCGCAACGGATAAAAATAGAGCAACAGGTCACCACGCGCGATAATGCGTCCGCCCAGCGCGAGCTTCCATGTTGCCCCGATAACGATGACGGCAAGTGCGATGAGGGCGCTACCTACTGTCAATCTCAACGGGTTGGAGGATGATCGAGTTTTAACTTTCAGTATCCACTACGGATCGAATAGGTCACATCGAATGTAGTAGGGGTTGCTCGCGAGCAACCCCTACAAACCTGCACTTAAAGCGCGTTCAAAAAGCGATCTACTTCTTCGGCGCTGCTGTAGTGCGAGAGACCGATGCGCACCATGCCACCGCTCTCTTCGACGCCGAGTCGCTCAGTCAGATTGAGCGCATAGTAGTTGCCGTCCCACACACAGATGCCCTGCGCCGCGAGCCGCTCAGCCGTCGCACGCGGGTGCTCGTCTTTGTAGCGAATGGCAAACGTCGGCGCGCGTTGGCTCATACGCGCGGGGTCAGTGATGCCGTAGATGCGCACGCCCGCGATGGATTTAAGTCCGGCGATCATACGCTCGCTCAGCTCAGCCTCATAGGCTTGTGAGGCGCGCATGGCTGCGTGAAATCGCTCAGCGCGCGGGCTGCGTTGCTTGCGCTCCGATTGTCCGACGCCGTAGTTTTTGGCAAACCAATCCAGATACTTCATCGTGCCATTAAAGCCTGCGAGTAGCTCATGTGGCTTTGTGCCTGTTTCAAATTTGTTTGGCAGCGCATTGTCTGATGGGCGCACTTTGTAAGCGGGTAGTTTTTCGAGCAGATGTTTTTTGCCATAGATGATGCCGAGATGCGGCGCCCAAAATTTATACGGCGAACATGCTAGAAAATCGGTGTCCAGCTCTTGCACGTCAATTGGCACATGCGGCGCGCCCGCCACCGCATCAATAAAGGTCATCGCGCCCGCTGCGTGCGCCATTCCAATGATCTGCTTGACTGGGTTGATCGTGCCGACCGCGTTTGAGACGAGACCGACTGCAACCAGCTTTGTTTTGCTATTGAGATAGCGCTCAAAGTCATCGAGGTTGAGGGTGCAGTCGGCTTGGTTGACATCTACGACATTGACTTTGACGCCGCGCTCTTTTGCCATCAGATGCCACGGCGAAAAGTTGGCGTCGTGATCGAGGCTGCTCAAAATAATTTCATCGCCCTCTTTGAGCGTTTGTCCGATAGAGCGGCTAAACGCAAAAGTCAGCGTGGTCATGTTTGCGCCAAAAAACACCTCTTGCGCGCTCTTGGCATTCAAAAAGTCCGCCGCAAATGTATGAGACTGCTCGATGACCTTATCGCTCTCAATCGCAGTGATAAACGCGCCGTGCGTATTGGCGTTCATCTTTTTGAAGTAATTGGACACGCCGCTGATACATTGCTTTGGCACTTGGGTGCCAGCTGGCGCATCAAAAAACACGAGGGGTTTGCCATTCATTTGGCGCGAGAGCGCAGGAAACTGCGCACGAACTTTTTGCACATCAAGGTGGGACATAGTCTGCTATTTTAGCTAAAATATCTTCGCGCCTATACGCGCAATGGATTTGACATGCAGACATTACACATTTTGATCGCCTCAAACAACGCACACAAACATCAAGAGTTTCGAGAGATATTTGTACAGCACGGCATAGACGCTGTGCTGCACACACCGCGTGAGATGGGAATCGAGCTCGAGCCAGATGAAACCGCGCACACTTACGTCGGTAACTCGCAGATCAAAGCGCGCGCCTTCTACGATGCCATTCGCAAAAACCGAAACGCCATGTATGTGCTGGCGGACGATAGCGGTCTCGATGTGGATGCGCTCGGTGGGCGACCCGGCGTATTGTCGGCGCGCTATCACAAGCAAGCGCCACACGGTGATGGGTGCGCGGCTTTGTTGAATGAAATGCGCGGCGTGCCAGATGCGCAGCGCACAGGGCGGTTTTATGCGGTGATTGTGCTGATCACACCTGAGGGTCAGGAGCATGTGTTTGAGGGCATCTGTGAGGGTGCCATCAGTCATGAGAAGCGTGGCGCAGGCGGATTTGGATTTGATCCGGTGTTTATCGTCGCCGCCGATGCACGCAACCGCTGCATGGCGGAGCTATCTGCCAATGAAAAACATCGCGTGAGTCATCGAGGCATCGCAGCTGAGAAGTGTGCTGATTTTTTGCAATAGACCCTTGCATAAGTCCGTTCGCTTCGACAAGCTCAGCCAGCCAAAGGCTATTTTGATCGCAACGCACACTATTTTGATCGTTTGTGATCAAAAATATCATTGCACTGAGCGTATTGACAAATACACACTGTCGAATATAATCAAATTAAGCAAGCTCTAATGCAGGAAGTCATTCACAGTGACCGCTCAAATAGCGCACGGCGTGAACGCGTGTTGGCTCATATTGCGCAATCACGCCATGTGACAATTGATGACTTGATGCGCCAATTTCCGGTCAGCGCGCCGACTATCCGCCGCGACCTAGAGTATTTGGCTGAGAGCGGCAAAATTCAGCGCGTGCATGGTGGCGCGATTGCGATTCAACCCATAGCCGCTGAGCCTCCGATCTTGCAACGCCAGATTCAGCAAACCACCGAAAAAGCCAGCATCGGTCAGGCGGCGGCAACCCTCGTGCAAAACGGCGAGGCAATCTATCTCGGCTCAGGCTCGACCGTCTGGCAAATGGCGCTGCATCTGCGTGAAC
>CAZVQE010000001.1:16685-34016 GCA_964628875.1 uncultured Anaerolineae bacterium | reverse complement strand
TAGCCAACGGTGACTGGATTGTCAAAAGCATCGCCGGACTTGCCATCATAGAGCTTCATTCTGCCAAGCGTCGGGATCGGGTCTTGTGTCTGCACACTCACCTCTGCCGCGCGCTCGCGCAGCTTATCTTCGTGCGTATTGGCGGGCATCTTGTGATTGTGCGATGCCAACCAAATACGTAAGCAGGCCGCTACTGCATTGGTGTCGCGTCGTGCGCGCTCCTCAGCAGTCAGACCTTCATTGTCATACACGATCAAATCGTCAGGGTTGTAGCCTTCTTCGCGCAGCCACTCTTGCAACACGACCCGACGCGCATAGGCTTCGTCCAAGTTTGCGCGCTCCATGTCAAGTTTTTTGTCGCCAAGCCATTCGCCAAGGTAAGCGATGCGTGCATCATGGTCATCGCGCATGTTGCTGGTCTCGACTTCATTTTCGGCAATGACCTCCCACGCTTTGTTTGTGACTTGCTTATAGGCGTAATCTATCAGCCACGCGCGGCAGAGTTCGGCTTCGATCTCGCGCTCGCTCGCGCCATCAAACACCGGCGTAACTGCGCGGAAGCCCAAGCGTGTCGCCGCCCATCCAAGATGCGTCTCGAGGATTTGACCGATGTTCATACGTCCCGGCACGCCGAGCGGATTCAAGATGATGTCAATCGGTGTACCGTCTTCGAGATACGGCATATCCTCAATTCGTACCACTTTGCTGACGACGCCTTTGTTGCCGTGGCGTCCTGCCATCTTGTCGCCCTCGGTGAGTTTGCGGCGTTGCGCAATGCTCACGCGCACTTGACGATTGACGCCAGCTGGCAAATCGCGATGCTCGTCGCGGTCAAACACTTTGACTTCGACGACTTTTCCATGCTCGCCATTTGGCAAACGCAGCGAGGTGTCCTTGACTTCGCGGCTCTTTTCGCCAAAGATCGCACGCAAGAGTTTCTCTTCGGGCGAGAGTTCCTTCTCGCCTTTGGGCGTAATCTTGCCAACGAGAATGTCATTTTGATTAACCTCGGCGCCGATGCGGATGATGCCGTTTTCATCGAGATCTTTGAGCGCTTCTTCGCCTACATTTGGAATGTCGCGCGTGATCTCTTCGGGGCCAAGTTTGCCCTCGCGTGATTCCAACTCGTGCTTTTCGATGTGCACGCTGGTAAACACGTCATTGCGCACCAGTCGCTCGCTCACGAGAATCGCGTCTTCGTAGTTGCCACCTTCCCATGACAAGAACGCCACCAACACGTTTTGTCCGAGCGCCAAAGCGCCGCGACTCGTGCTGCTGCTGTCAGCAATGACCTCGCCCTTCTTGATCTTTTGACCTTTTTCGACAATCGGTCGTTGATCAATGCAGGTGCTTTGATTGCTGCGATGATATTTGCGCAGCGAGTAGGTGCGCTTGCCCTTATTGCTTTGAATAATGACTTGCTTGCCTGACACGCTAATGACTTCACCTTCTTCTTGTGCCATGACAACCTGACCGCTGTCTGCCGCGGCTTGAATCTCGACGCCAGTGCCGACGACCGGAATCTGCGGTTGCAACAACGGCACCGCTTGACGTTGCATGTTGCTGCCCATCAGCGCGCGCGAGGCTTCGTCGTGTTCGACAAATGGAATCAACGCCGCGCTAATGCCGACCACTTGCTTCGGCGCGATGTCAATGTAATCGCACTGCTCAGGCGACGCAAATTCAAACTTTTGGCGCCGGCGCACAGACACACGCGATTCAGTCAGCTCGCCTACTTCGTTAAATTTGGTGCTAGCTTGCGCGACGATAAACTTGTCCTCAGTGTCAGCCGACATGTAGGTCGTCTCATTGGACGCATATGGTTTGACGGGCAACTGCTCAATGGTCTTAAATCGCGCAAGTTTGCCCGCTAGCTCTTTGTCAATGTGAGTCCCAGCTTCGGCTACGACCTCACCCTTGCTGTCGGCAACATCCTCGCTCAACGTGTGACCGATGCTGACTTCACTCTTATTCTCAACGGACTTGAGAATCTTGCGATACGGCGTCTCGAGGAAGCCGTAATTGTTTACACGCGCATAGGTCGCCAAACGACCAATCAAACCAATGTTCGGACCTTCGGGCGTCTCGATCGGGCAAATGCGTCCGTAGTGACTGTGATGCACGTCGCGCACATCGAAGCCTGCGCGCTCGCGACGCAGACCGCCCGGTCCTAACGCAGATAGCGTACGCTTGCTGGTCAGCTCTGCCAACGGGTTGGTCTGATCCATGAATTGCGATAGTTGCGACGAACCGAAGAACTCGCGGATCGCGGCGACCACTGGGCGGATATTGATCAAATTCACCGGCGAAGGCGACTGATTGTCCGGCATTGACATGCGCTCTTTGACCATGCGCTCCATGCGGCGCAGACCGACACGTAGTTTATTTTGAATGAGTTCGCCGTTTGTCTTGACGCGGCGATTGCCAAGATGGTCAATATCGTCTGGCCCGACCACGTTGTTATTCAGTTGAATGAGGTGCTTGATCAGTCGCACAACGTCCAATTTTGTGATAGTGCGATTGGTGCGCGGTACTAAACCCTCTAGATCGAGGCGTTGATTGAGTTTGTAGCGACCGACGCGCTCTAGGTCATAGCGGCGTTGATCAAACATCTGCTGTTGCATGAACTCTTTGGCGTTATCAAGTGTCGGCGGGTCGCCCGGACGCACACGCTTAAAGAATTCGATCAAGGCTTCTTGCGCAACTGTGCGTGAGGGCTTGCGCACCCACTCTGGCTCTTGGCGCAATGTGGCTTCGATAAATTGATGCTCAGGATTGTTGTCTACGTCTGCAAATAGCGCGCGAATCTCCTCATCCGAGCCTGTCTTGAGAATGTCCTTGGTCACGCCATCATCCACTGCCGCCAAAGCGCGCAGCAAGATGGTGACGGGAATCGTGCGCTTGCGGTTGAACTTAAGCACGATATAGTCACTCTTGCGTGTCTCAAATTCCATCCATGCACCGCGATCGGGGATCAACTTAGCTTGACCCAATCCGCGACCAGAGGCTGGATCCTCCTCGGCGCTGAAATACACGCCCGGTGAGCGGATGAGCTGGCTGACCACGACGCGCTCGGTGCCATTGATGATAAACGTGCCGTTTTCGGTCATCAGTGGAAATTCACCAAAGTAAATGGTGTCCACCTTATGCTCGTCAGTTTTGCGGTTGTGTAGCGCAACTTTGGCATACAACGGCGCACCATAGGTCAGGTCGCGATCAACGCATTGTTCAATCGTGACTTTAGGCTCTTCAAACCAAAAGCTCAAGCCATATTCTTTGGCTTGCTTGTAGTTGCCGGGAAAATACAATGCCATTTCACCGTTAAAGCTCTCAATGGGTGAAATTTCTTCAAAAAGCTCACGCAATAATTCTGATTGAAAAAGTCGAAATGACTCAAGTTGCACTTCAATCAGGCGATGGGGAAATTCAATTTCAGGGGATCGGTTATAAGATTTTACAGTCGCGTTATTAATTGACATTCAACTCTCCGTTAATCTGGACACGCGGCAAAAGCAAATAGCCGACCTGAATCCTGCAACTCTGCACAGGTCATTTCAGTCGGCAATTGGATTTACGTAACCGTGAATTCTACCACAATAACTAAATTTAAGGTGCGATTTTTGGTTCGCTGTGGTAGAATTTTGTTTCGTCTGCTCCCATCGTCTAGTGGACTAGGACGCGGCCCTTTCAAGGCCAAAACACGGGTTCGAATCCCGTTGGGAGCATCCTCAACTTTTATCCACGAAGAAGGACGCTAAGGAACACTAAGAAACATTGCCTAACGCACAAAGCGTCGCCATTCGAGTTTTGCACTTGAGCCAAAGTTGATGAGCAGCCCTAGCTTATGTGCCTCGGACAAAGATGTGTGTCGCGTCGGCGTGTGAAATGGATTGGGATTTCCCTTCAATCTCAAACATCAATTTAGCGCCTTGCTCACCGGTGATTTTGACCTGAACGTTGGGTTTTAGTCCGAGCGCGCCTAGACGCCGCAATAACCCAGCATCCTCATCGCGCACACGGTCAATGCGCACATGCGCGCCTATTTGCGCATTTGCGAGCGTGGCGCGCGAGTAGTCCGCGATGGTGCCATCACGCGCGGGAATCGGATCGCCATGTGGATCATTTTTGGGGTCGCCCAACATGGTTGCCATGCGATCCTCTAACTCTTCGCTGATGGCGTGTTCGAGGCGTTCAGCCTCTTCATGCACGCGATCCCATGAGTAGCCAAGCGCCTCTGTCAGATACAGTTCAATTAGCCGATGATGGCGAATAATCTCAAGCGCCATCTTGGCGCCAGTCTCAGTGAGCAATACGCCTTGATACGGCTCATGCTCAACCAGCTTCATCTCGGCGAGCTTTTTGATCATGCCGGTCACTGACGCAGGCGCGATCTGCAAATGCTCCGCGAGCGCAGTCGTGGTGACGCGCTCATTGTCCTCGTGCAATTCGTAGATTGTCTTGAGGTAGTTTTGAACTGACTCGGAAAGCATGTGTAATCTGATTGGCGGGTGTCACAACTTCAAATTTTTGGCGCGCTGCAAAAGCCATTCACCAAATCAGAATGTGTAGTATAAAGTAAGCGAGGAAACAAGACAACATGAACCCTGTAATAACTTCAATTTTGTGCGGGTTGATTGGTTACGTGATGGGCTCCATCCCATTTGGTTTTATGATCGTGCGCGCAGCCAAAGGGCTTGATGTGCGCACACAAGGTAGTGGACGCACAGGCGGCACAAACGTTTATCGCACAGCGGGCTTGCCGGCGGCCCTATTGACGGCTTTTTTTGACATCGCCAAAGGTCTCGTGCCAGTGCTGATCTTGCGCTCGATCAATACCGGCACCAATGGTTGGGCGGAAGTGCTTGCGGGTCTTGGAGCCGTGCTCGGTCACAATTATTCGATGTTTCTCGGATTCAAAGGCGGCGCTGGCGGAGCGACGGCGGTTGGCACAGGTTTTGGATTTGCGCTGATCTCAGGCGTGCTATCGCTCATCATCGGTTGTTTCTTTTTGTTTATCGTTGGCTACGCCTCACTCGCCACGATCTCCGCCGCGCTGACGGTGGCGATCACCTTGACTGTGATGGCGTTGAATGGAACTGTGCCGAGCATCTACCCGCTCTACGGTTGGGGCATATTGATAATTTGTCTAATCGCGCTACGCCCCAATATTGAGCGTTTGCTTAAAGGCAATGAGCGGCGCGTGGATATTTTGAACTTGCGAGGTAAAAAGTAGCTATTAGCCGCGGCTAATAGCTACCAGCAAAAACATGGATGGACGCATCGCCCTTGATCTGGGCATTATCAAAATTCACTGGTACGGCATCATCATCACACTTGGCATGATGCTGGCGGTTTGGATCGCTATGCGCGAGTTTGCGCGACGCGGCGAAAACCCTGACATCATGGGCGACGGCGCAATTTGGGTCATCGGGCTTGGTATCGTCGGCGCGCGCATTTATCACATCGTGTCATCGCCCAATGATGGCAGCGGCACAGGCTTGCAGTATTACCTGCAAAATCCACTAGAGATGCTGGCGACGTGGAAAGGCGGCATCGGCATCTATGGTGGCATTATTGGCGGAGTCATCGGCATCATCTACGTCATCAAACGCGCTAAAGCGCCGCTCATGCGCGCATTTGATAGCATCGTACCCGGCGTGTTGATCGCGCAAGCCATCGGGCGCTGGGGCAATTTTGTCAATCAAGAGTTGTATGGTGGACCCACTGGGTCATCGTGGTTTGGCGTGCTGATTGATCCGCAATATCGCATCCGCACCGGCAAGTTTGATTTCACCGACATGACTGCGTATCCCCCAGAGACGCGATTTCATCCAACCTTTTTGTATGAGAGCGTGTGGAATTTCGTCGGATTTTTGCTATTGATGTGGCTCGCGCGCACAAAGCAATATCTCATCCGCAAAGATGGCAGCGCCATCGGCACGCCTGATTTGCCGCTGCGAGATGGCGATATCGGACCCCTATTTTTAATGTGGTACGGCATTGGGCGCGCATGGGTCGAGTTGTTTTTTCGACCTGATGCGTGGACCATTGGCTCGTTGCCGACGGCTGTATGGGTGTCGTTGGCGGGCATCATCGCGGGGGTCATCATGCTTGTGTTGAATCGCCGTCGTCTCGCGCGCATCGTGCCGGCGACAGTTGCCAGTCCACCAGACGACGCTGCGCCACCAACAACAGATGTCGCGCCTGATGAGACCCATTCACAAACAACATGAATTACGAACTCTTTGAGCGTCCCAAAGTGGACGAGCTATACATGATCGCAGGCTGGCGACAGTGGGCGGATGGCGGCAACCTATCCTCGGGCTTGCCTCACTATCTGGTCGAATTGCTGCACGCGCGTAAGATCGGCCACATCAAACCGAATGGCTTCTATTTGTTTCAGACGCCTGTCTCACAATTTTGGTTTCGTCCGCAAGTGAAATTTGATCAAGGCTATCGCGTCTCGATGGCAAGCCAACGCAACGATTTTTATTTTGTCGAGTTGCCCGGCGCCAAAAAGCGCGGACTGTTGATCTTTATCGGCGATGAGCCACACATGGACATTGAGCGTTACGCAGAGACGTTTTTTGACGTGGCGCAGTTGCTCGGGGTCAAGCGCATCATTGCCACAGGTGGCGTGTATGCGATTGTGCCATTTGACAAACCGCGCTCGATCAGCTCAAGCTACAGTCACAAACATCTCAAACAAGAGCTAATGGATTACGCGGTCAGCTTTTCAAATTATGAGGGCGGTGTCAGCGTCGGCAGCTATATGAATGATCGCGCCGAAAAGGTGGGCGTCGAGTATTGCGTCATGTATGCGTTTGTGCCGATGTATGACTTGTCGCAGTTTTCGCAGCGCGCCCAAGCCATCAGCATCGAGGAAGATTTTCGCGGGTGGTACGAGGTGACGCAGCGCATTGATCACATGTTTAAGCTCGGGCTTGATTTATCTGATCTAGCGCGCAAGAGCGAGGAACTGACCGCCAGCATCCGAGATCAGGTGGACGAAGCCATCAAAAAATACCCGCAGGCGCCAATCAAAGATTTCTTGGCGAAAATTGATCAAGAATATGAGGTCGAGCCATTTGTTCCGCCGCTCGATGACGTCTGGCAAGATGCGCTCAACGATCTGTTTGATGAATGAGATTTGCCAACACTAATGTTTTTCTAGCAATCTGTCATACAATCAAACTAGAGGCAACTAAATGAATAACCCCGATAATCCAAATCCGATCAACGAAATGCCAAACCCCGTTAACGAAATACCCAATCCAGTGAACGAGATTCCGAATCCGGTCAATACAAGCGCGACCAGCAATGACAACCTAATGGCGCTGTTGTCATACCTCTTTGCGCCAGTGGTTGGTATCATCGTGCTTCTGATTGACTCGATGAAAAATAATCCCGTCCTGCGCTCACATGCGATTCAAAGCATCGCGCTAGCAGTCGTGCTGTTCGTGATCTCGTTTTTGCTCACTGTAGTGACAGGCGGACTCGCAAGCTGTGTCGCGCCATTGTTGGTGATCGGCGCGCAGATTTACTACGGCATCCAAGCCTATCAAGGCAAACCCATTAACATTCCATTCGTCACTGACTTTTGCAAGAAGCAAGGTTGGATCGCGTAAAGCGAGAGTAACTAAATTCTCGTAACACCTTTTTTATAAAAACGCTGCATTAAAAAATGCGGCGTTTTTTATTTTTCGCTTGACAATCGAACAAATTTTCTGTATGATGTTTTCGTTTATGAAACAAGCAATTGATATGTGTAATGTGAATGTCGCGCTCAAAAGTGCGCCATCAACAACACATCCCGATAACACAACAGCTTGTGCATGCGCGTGTGCGAGGTGCTGACCTCGTTTGCCTTTGGCATTTCAAACACCCGCTGATGCACAGCGGGTGTTTTTATTTTTCGCGTTTGGAACTGATATGCAAACACACATTAATTCGTTACTACCCACAACACATTTTGACTCGGGTCAATAAAGCGCGCTAAGTTTCTTGCGCGCTTTCTGGCAAATTATTTCAAAAGGAGGTGCGCAATGTTCTTGGACATGCTATTTATCATGCTGGCAATCGTGCTGATCCCTGCCGCATTTGCTGCTCGTGTGGCAATTCGCGGTCGTGGTGTGATCACGCCTGTTGCAGTCGAGATTGCAGCCGCTGATCGCAGCGATGCGGAGATGGAAGCGCGCTTCTTTGCGTGGCTGTTTATCATGGCAATCATTTTGCTGATCGTGGCGCAGGCACAGTAATGTGAAACGGCGCAGAGTTTTATATCTGCGCCGTTTTTTTCATCTTTGATAATCGCGCCTCAACGCGCCACATATCTCAGTTCAACATCAATTCTGCAGCGGACTTGCGTGCGCGCGGCGCATGATCGCGCTCTCGCACATCGGGCGGCAAATGCGCGCCATCATTAGCATAACCTAAAGCCAAGATACACGCCACGTCCATATGTGGCGGCAACAGCTTGCGTGCGCCCTCAAGATCAAAACCACCCATCATGCGCAGATTCAAGCCGCGGCGTGTCGCCTCAGTTGCCAATGACATATTTGCCATGCCAAGATCATAAAACGCAGTGCGATTAGTCACACGCTCACCTTGAGCATTTAACCGTGTCACCTCAGCCGCCGACAAGATTAAAACCGAAGCATATTGCGCCCACACCTGATTGCCGGGACCAAGTAGAGCCAATAACTTTGAAAATGTGTCGTCACCTTTATGACCCACAAGCCAACGCCAAGGCTGATTGTTGTTGCCACTGGGCGCCCAGCGTGCCGCCTCAAATACAGCCGCCAAAGTCGCATTATCCACAGATATGTTTGGATCAAACGCACGCCGACTTTGACGCGTACGAAATTCTGAAAGTATGTCGTTGTATTGCATAGTGAGATACAAAGTAGAGTTTGAAAATAAATTACACCAGCGAAGATAAGACTCTATCGCTGGTGTAATTTAGCATCAAGCCAATTTACTGCTTGACGATTTCGAGATCAATTTCGATTTTGATATCTTTGCCGACCAGCACACCACCCGTCTCTAGTGGCGCATTCCAGGTCAAGCCCCAGTCTTCGCGGTTGATCTTGCCCGATGCAGTAAATCCAGCGCTTGTGGTGCCCCATGGCGCTTTGGCTGTGCCGTTGTACTCGGTGTCTAGGGTCGCCTCATGCGTCACGCCTTTGATCGTGAGATCGCCTACAAGCTTAGCGCTGTTGCCATCTACACTCGTGACTTTCTTGCTCTTAAATGACATCGTTGGAAACTTCTCGACTTCAAAGAAGTCTGGAGATTTGAGATGTCCGTCACGCTTTTCATCTTTTGTATTTACGCTAGCAGTGTCAACAGACACATCAACTTTGGTTGCAGCAGGATTCTTATCATCAAACTCTACTGTTCCGCTAAATTTTGCAAACTCGCCACGCACGGTCGAGATCATCATGTGACGTGCACTAAATTGCACGCGCGAGTGTGAACCATCAATTACCCAAGACATGTTATTTTTATACTCCTAAATATTAAAATGGACTTTTGTCCGCTTGTGTTATCATATTAACGGACACACGTCCATTTGTCAAGAGACAAAAATAAGTAAACTATGAGAGTTGTGGCAAAACAGCCCAAAGTGAGCCAACCAGCTGACACCGCGATCAACTTATTCGCGTCCCATGCTGCGCGTGTTGAACGCTGTGACGCCGCCGAAAATCGCAAGCGTATTTTGATCACGGCTCATAGGTTATTTGCAAAGCACGGTGTCGCTGATGTCGGCATGGCAGATATCGCTCAGGCTTCAGGCGTCGGACAAGGCACACTCTATCGCCGATTTCCAAATAAAGGCGAGCTGTGCCTTGCGCTGATGGATCAGCAATTCGCCGAGTTTCAAGATGCAGCGATGGCACAGCTCAATCAAGAAATGATGGCGCGCCTGCCCTACCTTGAGCAACTCGCAAATTTTTTTACGGGCTTAGCGCGCTTTCAAGAGCAACATGTGCCGCTGCTGTGTGTGGTCGAGCAAGAACTAAATTTTGACGAAGGTCTCACGCCGCCGCCACTCATCTGGCAGCAGATGACAGTACGTGGGCTGTTACAACGCGCGCACGCATCAGGCGAGATTCGCCATGATATGCACGAAAACTTTGATCTCGATTTTCACGCGGATGCGCTCATGGCGCTGTTACAGCCCCACTCCATAAGCTGGATGATTAACGCTGCCGGCTACGACGTCGCGCGCATTTCAAATGGCATTCGCGCGCTGATACACGCGCTGCGATAGCTACTTACGCAGCGCCACGATCACACTCGACAGCACCACGCCAGTGCCGATCAGCGTCTGTGGTTGGAATTGTTCGCCAAGCACAAGCCAACCTAGCGTGACCGAGACGATGGGCATGATGAACGCATACAACATCGCGCGCGAGGTTTGCCAATGGCGCAGCAACCAGTAATACAGCACAAACGCTATTGTTGAACCGCCAATTGCCAAATACAACAGCGAGATCAACGCCCTCGCCGTCCAATGAAACTGTAATGGGCTGCCCTCGCTGATCAACGCGACCAAAATCAAGACCGGTGTGCCGCACATCTGTTGCGTGAGTGTGATTGCGGTTGGGTGCAAATGCCCGACATGTTTTTTGATGATGACCGCGCCAAGTCCGTTTGTAATCGCTGTTAGCGCGAGCGCAATGGTGCCAAGAATGGCATCTGCGCTCGACACCCGTAATTGATCACCAAAGATGATGCCTACGCCAAGAATGCCCAGCACAACACTCAGCCAAAGCGCGGGGGTTGGTTTTTCATTGAGCCATAGCGCGCCAAACAGCAAACCAAACGCAGGGATGGTCGCCTGTAACACCGACGCCAGTCCCGACGGGATAAATTGCGTGCCCCAAAACACAAGCATATAGTTGATCGTGAATGAGATCAGCCCCGCCAACGCCAACCACATCCATTCGCGTCTCGTGCGTGGCAACTTGGCGCCCTGCGCAGCGCCGATGATCGCCAACAACGGCATAGCAATCACAAAACGTAGCGCCGCCAGCGTCATTGGCTTGATGCCATCGAGCAGCGCCATTTTGAGCGCAAGCCAACTGCCGCCCCACAAAACACTAATGAGAAATAAAACTCCGATCTTCTTTGACATGAATATTTAGGTGAATTCTTTTTGGTTACAAAAACAAAAGGGCAGTTCTAGGAACTGCCCCAACATTGGTGCGCATCAAAATCTTACAGCAACGATTGTAAATCCTCTTTTAATTGAAGATACGTCAGCCCGCTCACACGCGATACTGCGATTGTGCCATTCGCATCAAGCATCACGATCTGTGGTTGAGCGCGAAAGCGATAAAGCCGTTTGGCGTCATCGCTGCGCGGGTCGTCAACGTTAAATCGCACAAACTTCACCTGTTCGCCAAACTCTTCGTGCAGCCTATCCACGATAGGCATCGCGCGCATGCAATGCTCTCACCAATCCGCATAAAACTCGACTAGCATTGGCTTGCGCGTTTTTGTTTGTGGAATGGGCGCTGCGGCAGGCGCGCAACCCATTAACACAAACGGCAACGATAGCAATGTAAAAATACACGAGCGACGCGTGAGCATACGCCGATCATAGTGCCATTTTGCAAGAACGTGTAAAAGCTTGAAATGGTCTGGGTTCCCGCTTTCGCGGGAATGACCAGCGCCATAAAAATTACAACTCCAACGAATACTCGTCCGCCAATTTTGTAGCACGCGCGATAAACTGCGCCACTGGCATGGCTTTGAGATCTTCGCCCGTGCGCAACCGCACCGCCACCGCGTCGGCTTCTTGCTCTTTGTCACCGACGACAAGCATGTAGGGCACTTTCATGTGTTGCGCCTTGCGGATTTTGTTTTGCATGCGGTCGGCGCCTTCGTCTACTTTGGCGCGTAGCCCTGCTTGCTTGAGGCGTCGCTCGAGTGCGCGCGCGCCTTCGACGTGGCGATCTGCAATCGGGATAATCGTCGCCTGTGTCGGCGCAAGCCACACTGGGAAATTACCCGCAAAGTGCTCGATCAAAAATCCGATCATACGCTCGTGCGTGCTGAGCGGCGCGCGATGCAAACACAGTGGCGTTTTTTCTTGACCATCTTTGTCAATGTAGGTCAGATTAAAGCGCGACGGCACCGCAAAGTCCACCTGATTGGTCGCCAGCGTAAACTCGCGTCCGATAGCGCTGTAAATTTGCACATCAATCTTAGGTCCATAAAACGCAGCTTCGTTTTCACGTTCTACAAATTTCACGCCGCCGTTGATCATCGCGCGGCGCACCATCTCTTCTGTTTGCAGCCACATCGCTTTGTTGTCCACGTATTTTTTGCCGAGACCTTCGTCCGAATGCAAGCTCAAGCGCATCACGTAATCTTTGATATCTAAAATCTTGAAGTACTTGAGATACAGTCCGATGACCGCCATAAACTCTTGCTCAAATTGATCGGGCGCGCAGTAAATGTGTGCGTCATTCATTTGCATGCTGCGCACGCGCATGAGACCGATCAGCTCGCCGCTCTGCTCATAGCGATAGCACGTGCCATACTCCGCAAATCGCACCGGCAAATCACGGTAGCTGTGTTGCGTGGCGGCATACAGCTTGTGATGAAATGGGCAGTTCATCGGCTTCATGTAGTACTTGATGCCGTCCTCTAGCACCATCGGCGGATACATGCTCTCGGCGTAATACGGCAAATGTCCGCTACGCAAAAACAAATCTTCCTTCGACAGATGCGGCGACCGCACGCGCTCGTAGCCTGCGTCGAGTTCCATTTTCTTGGCGAGCGCTTCGATCTGCTCGATCATCTGTCCGCCATTGGGCAGCCACAACGGCAAGCCGGGACCCACCTCATCATCAAAGATAAAAATCTCAAGCTCAGCGCCGAGCTTGCGGTGATCGCGTTTTTTGCCTTCCTCTTGCAGCTCGATAAACTGTTGCAATTCCTCAGGCTTTTCAAATGCCACGCCATAAATGCGCTGCAACATCGGCTTCTTTTCGTCGCCGCGCCAATACGCGCCGCTGCTCTGTGTCAACTTAAATGCTTGTGGATTGATCTCGCGCGTATTTGCGACGTGCGGGCCACGACACAGATCTGTAAATGTGTCTTGCGTGTAAAACGAAATGACTTGCTGTTGCGGCGTGGCATCTGCGGACTTATCGCCCATGTCATCTTCGCCTTTTGCCAAGCCCTCGATGAGTTCTTTTTTGAATGGGTTGTGCGCAAAAAAAGCGAGTGCGTCTGCGGCGCTGACTTCTTTGCGCGTAAAGTCCACTTGCTTTTGCACAATCTCGCGCATACGCTCCTCGATCTTTTGCAAGTCCTCAGGCGTAAATGGCTTTGGCACGCCAAAGTCGTAATAAAAGCCATTCTCCACAGGCGGCCCAATCGTCGGCTTTGCATCCGGAAAATACTCAAGCACAGCCTGCGCCATGATGTGTGCCAATGAGTGCCGCAGCTTATACTGCTTGAGCGGCATCGTTTTGCCTTTGCCGTAGCTGATCGTATCTGCCTGAGCGCCAGCGGCTAGCGGCTGAGGGCTAGCGGATTGCACAATGTTTTCAATGCGCGGCGACGCGATACGCTGATAGTCGCTGGTCTTGAGCGCCATGCTTTGATCGAGACGCGCCGCATTAAAAAACATCTCATCCGTCTGCAACATCGTCGAATCAACAATGAGCTGTAGATCGGGGTTAAACGAAAATGGCAAGATCGTGCCTGCCACACAACCCGTAAGTTGCTCGGCGATCTCCGTCGCCGCAAACCCGACATAGTCAGCCGAATACAGCGCTTTGATTGCGCCTGTATTTAGCTTGGCGTCACCCGGCACGACCGCCAACACATAGCGCTTATCTTTTTTGCCGATCTTGACCATGACTATGATGCACTTGGCAGCGTGCGCCAGCGCGTTGCCGCGCATCCCACTGACGATGTCGGTGCGTCCCTCGGGCGCATGATCAATGAGACGATAGCTCGCCTTATTTTCGTTGAGCAATGTAATCAGTTGTTCGTATGCTTTGTTTTCCATTTCAATCTCCTTGATTCGGTTGAATTATTATTATTTTGTCATTCTGAACGAAGCGGAGCGGAGTGAAGAATCTCTACGTTGTAATGCTCGCACCAAACATCGCAGAGATTCTTCGTCGCTTAGCTCCTCAGAATGACGAGCTAAGGTGTCATCCCGACCTCGCGTTAAATTTACACAGTAGTTGCACGGCGCGCGCTCAGCCAGCGCGCACCAAATACATTGAAGGCGAGCCCGATTAACACCAACGCGCCACCCAATAAAGTCATCGCCTCAATCTTTTCGCCAAGCACTAGAGCCGTGCTGCTGAGCCCGAAGAATGGCACCAACAGCGCAAACGGCGCGACCTGCGTAGCGCCGCGCTGAGCGATCAAGCGATTCCACAAAGAAAAAGCAAACACGGTCGAAAGATACGATGTATAGAGTCCGGCGATCACATTGACCCACGTCAGATGCGTCATGGCAAACTCGATGCGCGGCACGCCCTCCATCAGCAGCGACAGCGCCAACATCGGTAGTGGCACGACTAGGCTCGACCAAATGGTGAACGCAATCGGGTCAAATTTATAGCGCTGGCTTGCCATGCGCGAAACCACATTTGACACACCCCAACCGAGCGCCGATGTGAGTAGCAACGCAAATGACATCATGCTAGCCACATGCTCTTGCTCAAATCGCAGCGCGATGAGGACGAGCCCAACAAGCGAAACCAACAACCCGATGAATTGGATTGGTCGCACGCGCTCGCGCAACAACACCGCCGCAAACCCGAGCGTAAAAAACGCCTGCGACTGCGCTACGACCGATGCAAGTCCGGCGGGCATGCCCATGCTGAGCGACAGATACAACAAGCTATATTGCATAACGCCCATCGTCAAGCCATAGGCGATGACCCAACGCCATGGCAGCGCCGGTCTGCGAATAAAAAAGACGGCCGGAATGACGCTAAACGTAAAGCGCAAAAACACAAGAAACATCGGTGGGATGCCATTTAGCCCGAGTCGCAACGCAACCCAGTTACAGCCCCACACGATGACTACAAGCAGCGCCAAAAACGCATCTTTGCTATCCATAGAAAAATAAAAAATCCCGTCCCGTGTATTGGGACGAGATTTGATCTCGTGGTTCCACCCAACTTTGGCAGACGCAAAATGCGCTGCCCTTGATCTCGCTGTCACGGGCGATCCCGTCAAGATTTATCAGCGGTTGGCTGCCTCATCTTGCGCTCACGAGGGGTGCGGTCAATTGTGCTGGCGGCAAAAGTTTCATCCAAGCTCTTTCGCTTTCTGTGCGCGGCGTTCAATTTGCGCGTGTCTCGATCAACGCTTTGAGCGCGATTTTACCATCGCCGACGATGGGTGCATAATGCTGCGATGCACAAAGGTCAATTTTTGCGGTCGGTCGCGCGCTTGAGTATGACGATCTTGCTGATGCTGGTGTCAATGGCGCCCGCGCAAGCCAACACGCGCGCCGATGGTTGCGACGCAGATGGCGCACAAGTCAGCGGCGCAAAGTATCGTATCTGTGTGCCAAATCAATGGAACGGCACGCTGATCGTGTATGCACATGGCTACGTCAATCCAAGCGAGCCGATTCAGATTTCTGAGAATCAGATTTCAAGCGGCAACGCCTCGATCATTAGCGCGACGCTGAACGCGGGTTACGCATTTGCAACTACATCCTACAGTGTCAATGGCTTGGCGGTGCGCGAAGGCATGGCGGACATCCTCGACCTCGTCAATATTTTCACACGCACAAAATCAATTCCAACAAACATCATCTTGTTTGGCGTCAGCGAAGGCGGACTGATCACAACGTTACTCATTGAGCAACACCCTGAAGTATTTAGCGGTGGTTTGGCGGCATGTGGACCCGTCGGCGATTTTGCGGTGCAAACTAATTACTTTGGTGATTTTCGCGTCGTGTTTGATTATTTTTATCCGAATGTAATGCCCGGAAGTGCGATCACAATTCCGCAAACGTTGATTGACAACTGGCAGACATTTGCCAGCACGACCATTGTGGATACGATCAAAAACGATCCGCTTGCGACGATTCACATTAGCCAGCTGCTCAATGCGACCGATGCGCCGTATGACGCGACCAATCCGATTTCAAGCGCAACACAAACCATCGCCGGGCTATTGAGTTACAACGTTTATGCGACAAACGACGCCAAAGCCAAGCTAGGCGGAAATCCATTTGACAACATCGCTCGCAAATACAGCGGCACATTTAATGACAGTGATCTCAACAAAAAAGTTGCGCGTTTTGCCACCGACGCTCCCGCGCTCAGCGCCATTAACAGCAACTATCAAACGAGCGGCAATCTGCGCGTGCCGCTCGTGACGCTGCACACGACGCTCGACGAGATCGTGCCATTTAAGCACGAGGCGCTGTATGCCACGAAAGTCGCCAATCAAAACAAGCAAGCGCTACTCAAACAATTTTCAGTTGCGCGCTATGGACATTGCGCCTTTCAGCCCGACGAGGTCATGACGGCGCTCACCACGCTCAATCAGATGGTCGTGACGCAAAAGTATGCGCATCATGTGGCGTTGCCGTTGATACAAAAATAAAAATCTGTTATCTGTCATTCCTCGCGCCAGCGCTCGGAATGACAGATAGTGGTATACACGTAGCTTTGCTTTTTGTATCTACCGCGTAATCGTCGGCGCGATTTTTTCGATCTGGCGACGTTGCTCATCGCTGAGTTGCGTCGGCACAGTCACCATCACCCGCAGATAGAGGTCGCCTTTTTCGCTGGCGCTCGACAGCTTTGGCATGCCGCGATGGCGCAGACGAATTTGTTTGCCTGATGACGTGCCAGCCGGTATTTTGACCACGACGCTGCCAGCCAAAGTTGGCGCAACAGCTTCGCCACCCAGCATGGCAGTAAAACAATCCACCTTCAAATCAGCATATAGATCATCGTCTTTGCGCTCATAGGTCGTATCCGGCTTGACATTGATAATGAGATACAGATCGCCGCTGCCTCGCACCGAGCGAGAGCCTTGTCCGCGCACACGCACGCGACTACCCGTTTTGACACCCGCCGGTATTTTGATTTCGATCTCGTTTGGTGCGCCACTCGAGCCGCGCACGTTGCGGCTGATGATGCGCGACGTGCCATGAAACGCCTCATCCAATGAAATATCTACGGGCTGATCTATGTCACCCGCGCCTGTGGCGCCACTCGTGTCAAAGCCGCTGTTGTCGCGCGCCGCGCCGCCAAAAAACTGCTCAAAAATATCGCCAAAGTCAAATTCCGCAGTGCGCGAAGTGCGCGTGCCGCC
>CAZVQE010000001.1:0-16585 GCA_964628875.1 uncultured Anaerolineae bacterium | reverse complement strand
GCTCAAAAATATCGCCAAAGTCAAATTCCGCAGTGCGCGAAGTGCGCGTGCCGCCACCTTGTGTCTGCTGTCCGCGAAACCATTGGCTCCAGTCATAGTTGCGTGGATCACCGCCACCCTGCTGATATTGCTGATAATTTGAGCCCATGCGGTCATAGAGTTTGCGCTTCTCAGGGTCGCTCAGCACTTCGTTGGCTTCGTTGATCTCTTTAAATTTTTCCTCAGCCTTTTTATCGCCTTTATTGGTGTCAGGATGATATTGGCGCGCGAGCTTGCGAAATGCCTTTTTGATGTCATCCTGTGATGCATCACGCGGCACGCCCAATAACTGATAATAGTCCTTGTAATTTACTGCCATCGCTCAACACTCTCCTCGTTCAATTTAACATTGTCCCATTCTCAACTAATAACCGTAAGTTCGAGACAAGAGTGAATTTGTCATTCTGAGGAGCGCAACGCGCGACGAAGAATCTCTATAGACTCAACACAGAGATTCTTCACTTCTCTACGCTTCGTTCAGAATGACATTCATGCTTTCCTTAACTTATCTCAAATTCATGTTAATAAGCCACTTGCGTTAGAACACCGTAAGAAAGCAACTACAATCATATCTATGCGTTTCATCAAAAAAGCATTCGTAATTTTGCTATCAGTTATCTTGGTTTTGGCATTAGTCGGCGCTGGCACATTCGTTTATTTGACGCGTTACTCATTCCCCCAGATATCGGGGAATGTGACCGTCCCCGCCCTACGCGGCGAGGTCACCATCGTGCGTGACAAATTTGGCGTGCCGCACATCTACGCCGACACCGTCGAAGATTTATTCAAAGCCCAAGGTTTTATTCACGCGCAAGATCGCTTCTTTCAAATGGAGTTTTGGCGACGCATCGGTCAAGGGCGCTTGAGCGAGCTACTTGGCAAAGGCACGCTCGAGCAAGACAAATTTATCCGCACCATTGGCTGGCATCGTTGGGCGGCTCAAGAGGCTGCCGCGCTCGACGGCGAAGCCAAAACCATACTTGAGTCGTACGCCGCAGGTGTCAACGCCTATACACAACCCAACCTCAGTGATCCAGCAAAACTTGGCATCGAGTTTCGCATCCTCGGTCTGATCGGTCGCAAGATCAACATCGAGCCGTGGACGCCATACAACACATTGACATGGGCAAAGGTGATGGCATGGGATCTCAGCGGCAAGCTCAACGTCGAGCTGACGCGCATGGCGTTGCTTGACAAAGGCGGCGCTGCGATGGCGGATGCGCTCTTGCCGTCGTATCCGTCCGATATGCCTGTGATCGTGCCGTCACGTGGCGCAGAGCTGGGTGAATCGGTCATCGCCGCTACGCAACAGCAACCCAACTTGACCGCGCAAAGCGCACTGGCGCTACTCAGCCAAATCGAGTCACTCGATACATTGCTCAGCGCCACCGATGACAAGACCAGCATCGGCAGCAATAACTGGGTCGTCGCAGGCTCACGTAGCGCCACCGGAAAACCCATTCTCTCAAACGACCCGCACCTCGGCATCCAAATGCCCTCGATCTGGTATCAAGTTGGTTTGCATTGCCGCACCGTGTCAGCTGCCTGTCCGTATGATGTCGTTGGTGTTTCCTTCCCGGGCACACCCGGCGTCATCGTCGGTCACAATCAACGCATTGCGTGGGGCGTGACCAACGTTGGACCCGATGTGCATGACCTGTTTATCGAAAAGCAAAATCCAAGCAACGCCAACGAGTTCGAGTTCATGGGCAAATACGAACCCGCGCAAGTGATTGACGAAGTCATCAACGTGGCAGGCGAATCGCCGGTGTCGCTCAAAGTACGCGTCACGCGGCATGGACCCATCATGAATGACGTCAGCGATCTGCTCAAAGATCAAGCGCCGATTGCCTATCGTTGGACGGCGCTCGAAAATAACAAACTCTTTCAAAGCGTATTGCAAATAGACAAAGCTCAAAACTGGACTGATTTTCGCAATGCGCTGCGCAGTTGGGATGTGCCATCGCAAAACTTTGTGTATGCCGATGTAGATGGCAACATCGGCTATCAAACACCCGGCAAGATTCCGATGCGCGCCAAGGGCGACGGCACAGTAGCTGTGTCGGGCTGGAGCGGCGAGTATGAATGGACGGGCTACATTCCATTTGAGGAGTTGCCTTCGTCATTTAATCCGCCCGAAGGCTATATCGTGACTGCCAACAACGCCGTCGTAGACAGCAGATACAAATACAACCTCGGCAAAGATTGGGACTATGGCTATCGCGCGCGTGAGATTGTGAATCGCATCACCGCAAAAGAAAAGCTCAGTGTCGAAGATATGCGCAACATTCAATTTGACAGTTACTCCGGCACCGCGCAAGATTTATTGCCACAACTCAAATCGCTGCAACCCAACTTTGGCGCAGACGCAACCGCGCAAGCCGCGTGGCAAAAGATGATCGCTTGGGACGGCAAATCCGTGCGCGATTCGGTCGGCGCCACCATCTTTGAGACATTTTGGAATAAACTCGCACATCAAATTTTTGATGATGATCTTGGAGCTGACCTCGCCAAACGCGTAATCGGCATGGGCACCGCCAACCGCACCGCCGTGCGCAATATGATCGGCAACACCAGCGCAAAATGGTGGGACGATATCACGACACAAGGCAAGACCGAAACACGCGATGACATCGTTGTGCGCGCCATGCAAGCTACCGCCACGCAGCTCAAAGACAAACTCGGCGCAGATGTCAATGCGTGGACGTGGGGCAAATTGCATACTGCCACATTCAAAAATCAATCGCTCGGCTCTAGCGGCATCGCGCCCATCGAGCAACTGCTCAATCGCGGACCCTATGCAGCAGATGGCGCAACCGCCGCTGTCAATGCAGTCAGCCACGGCGAGAGCATGATCGTCAGCAGCGTGCCATCATTACGCATCGTGATGGATGTCAGCGATTGGCGCAATTCAAAAATGATCCACACCACTGGACAAAGCGGTCACACTATGAACGCGCACTACGATGACATGATTGACAGTTGGCTCAACAGCAAAGCCAATCCGTTGTTGTGGGCACGCGCCGATATTGACGCCAACTCCGAAGGCACTTTGCATCTATTGCCACAAACCAATTAGAGGCAGCGCGTTTGAAAATAAAACAAAGTATTTCAGCATGTTTTCCGGCTTACAACGACGGCGGCACAATTGCCAGCGTCGTTATCAGCGCCATTCTCACGCTGCAAAAAGTCACCGATGACTATGAGGTGATCGTGTGCAACGACGGCAGCGCCGACTTTACGCCCGATGTGCTGGTTGAATTGGCGCGTCGCTATCCGGCGCTCACCGTCGTCCATCACGCCAAAAATCAAGGCTACGGTTCGGCGCTGCGTTCTGCATTTGCGCGCGCGAGCAAAGAGTTGATTTTTTACACCGACGGTGATGCGCAGTACGACGTGCGCGAGCTTGAGTTGCTTACGCCGCTCTTGCGCGACGATATTGACATTGTGAATGGCTACAAGATCAGCCGCAACGACCCCATTCATCGCATCATCGCTGGCAGAATTTATCATCACCTGATGCGGCTCTTGTTTGGATTTCCGATCCGCGATGTTGATTGCGATTTTCGATTGATTCGTCGCACCTGCTTTGATGCCGTTCAGCTTGAGTCGCGCGATGGCACTCTGCCGCTCGAGATGATCAAAAAATTTACCGACGCCGGATTTCGATTCGCTGAAGTGCCGGTGCATCATTTTCATCGCGTGTACGGCACATCACAGTTTTTCAATGTGCGCCGCCTCATCCGTGTGATACGCGATGTTACGCAACTTTGGGTCAAACTGGTGTGGCGCGCAAACAAAAACGCCGCCTAAAACATGGACGCTGCCGAGTATGAGCGGATGCACCGCATCGAAGACGAACATTGGTGGTATGTCGGCATGCGCGAGATCATGCGCGCGCTGACGCCACATCTACCGCCAGATGCCCGCGTGCTAGATGCGGGTTGCGGCACAGGGCGCAATCTTGCCGATCTTGCTATGGCGAATCGCGCTTATGGCGTAGACGCATCGTCACTGGCACTAGAGCTTTGCCATACACGCGCGCTCACTCGTCTCAGTCGCGCGTCTGTGTGCGAATTGCCTTTCGCCGATGAAACATTCGACGCTGTCATTTCTTACGATGTGTTGTATCACCTCAACGTCCGCAATGACGCGATTGCGTTCAATGAGTTTTTTCGCGTGCTGCAAACCGGTGGGCATTTGTTAGTGCGACTCCCCGCGCATGATTGGCTGCGCAGCCAGCATGACCGCGCCGTGCATACACGCCAGCGTTACACCGCGTATGAGGTAGCTGACAAATTGACCCGTGCCGGATTTACTCTGCAACGCATCGGCTACGCCAATAGCTTTTTGTTTTTGCCCGCTGCGTTCAAACGCTTGCTCGAGCCTTTGCTACGCAGCAATAACGAAAGCTCCGATCTCGACCTGCCCTCGCCACACATCAACGCTCTACTTAGCTCCATTCTCAAAACCGAGAGCAAACTGATCGCCAGCGGTATCAATCTGCCATTTGGATTATCAGTCATTGCGCTGGCAACAAAAAAGGGTCGACGTGTTAAAACACCCCGACCCTTAAATTTTTAAGATTCGACAACTAGGGTGCCGCGTTTGGCTCAAGTGGCCCGTCAATCAGTTTGCTTGGGTCAATGGTTTCTTCTGTCGTTAGCAGCGGCTCGCCATCCAAACCAACTCCCAACATCGCCATCTCCGCGCGTTGCATAAGGCTGGCTTTGGGCGTGGGTTCTGCGCTCAGCAGCTTCACGCCTTCAAATTCGAGCATGCCGTCTGTGCGTGTGCCTGTGCCAGCAGGAATCAATTTGCCAAGAATGACATTCTCTTTCAAACCGATCAAGTCATCGCGCTTGCCTTCGATAGCTGCGCCCGCCAACACCTTGATCGTGTGTTGGAATGAAGATGCCGACAAGAATGAATCTGTCGCCAACGCCGCTTTTGAGATACCGAGCAAAATGGGCGCGCCTGTCGCCGTGCGCTTGCCATCTTCGACCAGTCGTTCATTCACACGCGCAAGCTCTAAGCGATTGACGAGGTCGCCTGGCAGATAGCCGCTATCGCCCGGTGAAGTAATCTGCACTTTGCCCATCATCTTGCGAATCATGATCTCAAAGTGCTTGTCGTTGATGTTTACGCCCTGTGAGCGATATACTTTTTGAACTTCGCTGAGCAGGTATTGCTGACATGCCTCGCGCCCAAGCACCTTAAGCAACATATGCGGATTCTTGGTGCCTTCGGTCAATGGGTCGCCTGCAGTCACCTGCTGCCCCTCTGCCACCAACAACCGTGCCGCAGGAGGAACCTCATACTCAACCTGTTCGCGCTTTTCATACACGACTGCTACTGTCAAGCCATCGCGCACAACACGACCGCCATGCTCAATCAGCATCTCTTGGTCGCCGCGCACTGCAATTACAGCTTTATCTTTTAGCTCTTGTCCGTCCTCAACTTTGACCGACCAGTTGCCCGGCACTTGATATTCATCGCGCATGAGCTGTGAGTCCACAATCTCGATGCGGCGAATGCCGCCCTCAAGTCGCTCAACATGCACTTTGCCATTGATGTCAGCAATGTGCGCCTCAGCCTTTGGTTTCTTGCGCGCTTCGAGTAGCTCCTCAACACGCGGCAAACCCTGTGTAATGTCGCTGGCTTGCGATGCCACGCCGCCCGTGTGGAATGTGCGCAACGTAAGCTGTGTGCCCGGCTCACCAATGGATTGCGCCGCAATAATGCCGACCGCCGCGCCGATAGAGATCAAATTGCCACGACCTAGATCACGTCCATAGCACTTTTGGCAAATGCCAGTCTCCAACTCGCAGGTCAATGGCGAACGCACGTAAACCTCTTGCAACTTCGCTACGGTAATCTTATCGGCATGTGTTTCTTCGATCAGCGTGCCACGCTCGCAAATGACCGCGCCTGTGGCAGGATCTATCACATCGGCAGCCGTCACGCGTCCGAGTATGCGCTCACGCAATTTTTGACCGCCGATGTCATCACTCGTGCGCATCCATTCGCCTGAGGTTGTGCCGCAGTCCTCGATATTGACGATCATGTCTTGCGACACATCTACGAGACGGCGCGTCAGGTAACCTGCATCCGCCGTGCGCATGGCGGTGTCAGCCAGACCTTTGCGCTGTCCGTGCGTGCTGATAAAGAATTCCAGTGCGTCCAATCCTTCGCGGAAGTTTGAGCGAATCGGCAACGCAATAATGCGACCACTTGGGTCAGCCATCATTCCGCGCATGCCTGCAAGCTGTGCGATTGGTCCAAAGCCGCCTTTGGTCGCGCCTGATGTTGCCATTACAGCTAAGTTGCCGGCTGGGTTCATCGTCTTTTTGACCATGGCTGCCACATCGTCTTTGGCTTTTGTCCAAATCTCGATGGTGCGTGTCTCACGCTCATCCTCTGTCATCAAGCCACGGCGATATTGGCGATCAATGTCGCGCACCTGACCGTCTGCCTCATCCAAGATGCCGTCTTTTTCATCTGGCACCGTGATATCGGACACAGAGATGCTGACGCCTGAGCGCGTGGCGTACTTAAAACCATAGGCTTTGATATCATCCAAAAATTGGACGGCTTCTCCTTGCCGCTCAGGTCCAAGCACTTGCACAGCTTGCGCCACCATGTTTTGCAAACCACCTTTGTCAAGCGTCTTGTTATAGAAGCGCATAACATCCGGCACGATGCGATTAAACAACGCGCGCCCTACAGTCGTATCAACCACACGTCGCACTGACTTGCCATCCACATAGCGCACACCCTTATCATCAAAGTAGGTCTCAGTCATCAGCTTGACGTTGGCATGCACATGCAATTGACCCAAACTGTATGCCAGTTCCAACTCATCTAGGTTGCTAAAGGCACGTTTGTTGCCTTTAAGCTCGCTCTGCTCGGTCATGGTCAGGTAATACACACCTAGCACCATGTCTTTGGTCGGCGAGACGACAGGTTCGCCGTCGCTTGGTTTGAGCAGGTTGCCTGTGGCGATCATCAGGCGGCGCGCCTCTTCAATTGATTTTGGCGAGAGCGGCACATGCACTGCCATCTGGTCGCCGTCAAAGTCTGCGTTAAACGCGCCACACACAAGCGGGTGTAGCTGAATGGCTTTGCCCTCGATCAACACTGGCTCAAACGCTTGAATGCCGAGACGGTGTAGCGTCGGCGCGCGGTTGAGTAGAACTGGGCGCGTCTTGATGACATCCTCAAGCACCTCAAACACCTCCGGGCGCTCACGCTCAATGACACGCTTGGCGCCTTTGACGTTGTTGGCGTAATTTAGCTCAACTAATTTTTGAATGACAAAAGGCTTAAACAACTCAAGCGCCATGCTCTTTGGCAAACCGCACTGGTGCATCTTGAGCGTCGGACCAACAACGATGACTGAGCGACCTGAGTAGTCCACGCGCTTACCAAGCAGGTTGCGGCGAAAGCGACCCTTTTTGCCTTTCAGCATGTCGCTGAGTGATTTCAGTTCGCGGCGACCGCGACGCGAGAGCGCCTTGCCGCGCTGACTGTTATCAATCAGGCTGTCTACTGACTCTTGCAACATGCGCTTTTCGTTGCGCACGATGACATCCGGCGCGCCCAATTCCAACAAACGCTTGAGACGGTTGTTGCGGTTGATGACGCGACGGTACAGATCGTTGAGGTCAGATGTCGCAAAGCGTCCGCCATCCAATTGCACCATCGGGCGCAACTCAGGTGGAATCACCGGCAGCACCGTCAAGATCATCCACTCAGGTCGGTTGCCGCTCTTGCGCAATGCCTCAACGATACGCAAGCGCTTGATAGCTTTTTTCTTCTTGACTTTGCTCAGGCTGTGGCGAGCTTCGCGCCACAGGTCTTTGCTCATTGACTCGAGAGCCATGCGGCGAAAAATTTCATAAAACGCCTCGGCGCCCATGTCAGCTTTGAAGACGTTGGAGTACTTGCTGCGCAATTCTTTGACGCGCGTCTCGGTCATAAATTGCAACACAGCCAGCGACTGCAAATCGTCGCGATCTGTGCTGTAGCGTGTGGTGAGTTGCTCCATTTCGCCCGAGAGTCGCTCGGCGATCACGCGAGTCTCATCGTCTACTTTGCCTTGGAGAATTTCAATCTCGCCTTGCAACTTGCTAACTTCGCGTTCCTTCTCTTCGGAGATACGCGACTCTGCACTCGTCAATGCCTCTTTTACGGCGTTATTTAGCGCGTTGAGTTCGGCGCGGGTGACTTCAGTGCCTTCGTCGGCGATCAAGGTGTTTGTCGGCTCAAAGGTGATCGGCACACGAATGCTTTTGCCCATCTTTGATTCGACCTCGCGCTGGGTGCGCTGAGCGGCTTTCATGATTGGCTCGGTCTCATCGGCGAGCTTTTCATCGTAGCGGTTAATGGTGTCCTCGAGCTGTTTTTGTAGCTTGACCAGTTGCTTGAGTGTCTTGCCGCTCGCGCTGTCTTCTTGCGCGCGTGTCTTAGTCTCTAGGTCGCCAATGCGCTTCTGATAGTCTTCTTCGAGGCGACGCAGTGCGCGTTGGCGCGCATCCTCATCCACAAACGTGACGATGTATTGCGCAAAATAAAGCACGCGGTCGAGATTGCGGCGGGTGATATCAAGCAACGTGCCAAGAAAAGAAGGCACGCGGCGGGTGTACCACACATGGGCGACAGGCGCCGCCAAACCAATATGCCCCATTCGCTCACGCCGCACAGAGGCTTTGGTGACTTGCACGCCACATTTGTCGCAAATGACGCCTTTGTAACGGATATTTTTGTATTTGCCACAATAGCATTGATAGTCACGTGTGGGTCCAAAAATAGCCTCGTCAAATAAGCCGTCTTTTTCGGCGCGCAAGCGGCGATAGTTGATGGTTTCCGGCTTGGTGACTTCGCCATAGGACCAACTACGAATTTGATCGGGAGACGCAAGGCTAACACGAAGGGCTTTAAAATCTTTCAATTCCATATTGTTTTGCGGAGAAGTGATAAAACATTAATAGGCGCAAGCGTGATCCGCTTGCGCCTGATTGAGCGCACACACATTTACGTATGTTGTTTTAACCGTAACAGATGATTATAACACAAACAAGGTAAAAATGGAGTAATTTGAGGTTAACGCCGTGTCTCACGATGGCACTGCTCACACGCTAGGTCAACTACGGTTTGATTGAGATAACGGTCAGCGTCAATCGTTTGATGCGTACGATGACACGAGTTGCATGTGATGCCGGTGTCCAATTTAACCAGACCGGCATTAAGCACGCTTTGCGGGTCTTTGACATCGGGCGATACGATTAATCGCGCGCCCGCCTTCCATGTGGCGTAGGCTGGCGGCAACATATTGTGCATGTGATTTGGCATGCCAGCGAGTAACAGCGTCTTAAGGTGGCAACTCACACAACCGTCGTTTGACAAACTCGCAGCGCGCCAAACAGGCGGTGGCATGGTCTTTGTGATTGCCTCGCCTGCGGATTGGGTCGGCAAGGTAATGATTTGCGTGGTTGTGATTGCTATTTTTTCGATGCGGTTATCTTCAGCGCTTTGTAGCCAAATTATTGCGTGACCCGCGCTCATGATCCATTTATCAAATCGGTCTGTCGCACTATGGTCGCCCTCATGACAATCAATACAGCGAATATTGCCGCCGCGTCCGCGAATCTGCTGATAATGATATGAAGCCAAATCAACCGCAAACGCGCCAGCAGATGCCTCGACGCTGCGGCGATGATAGGTTTGCTCAGGCTGCGTATGGCAGCTGACGCAAAAAGTGTCACTAGATTCTTGGCGATTGATGGCGAAGACCATGTAACCCAACGCCATGATTGGCAATAGCAGCGCAATAAGCAAAATCCATTTGCTTGAGCTCCGTCTGCGCCTAGGGTGTAATCCGTAGCCCCACCCATCATCGTCACTTTCGGGCAATTCGTAGGTGTCGCGGATAACGCGCATAGCTATTTGAGCGCAAAAAATTGATCGCGCAACTTTGCCATCTCGGTGCGAATAGGCACGATCACCTCTTGGCCATCGGGAGTCGTCACAAATTCAACTTGATCTTGATTGATGGCGGTGGTTTTGATATTTTGCGGCTCGATCTTGAGCGCAAGCGCACCGAGTTGTTGAATTTGCTGAATGCTGAGGTCGGTTTTAACGGAGGCATTGATCTCTTGCAGCACGTCGGGGGCTTGTGCAAATAAACCAATAGCGATGCGCGGGTTTTTGAGCTTAGTTAGTACTGCCAAAATGACTTGCTGCTGGCGCTGTGAGCGATCAAAGTCGCCGCCTTTAGTTGCGCGCGTGCGGGCATACTTTAGCGCATTGGGACCATCTAGCGTTTGTTTGCCTTTGCTGATGCTAAATGGCTCAATGCCATAAGAACCGTTTGGATATTTTGGATCGTAAATGTCATCAGGCACATCCACTTCGATGCCGCCGATGCGATCAATCAGGTCTTCAAATGCGGTGAAATTGAGCCTGACGTAGTGCTGAATCTGAATGCCTAGCACCTGCTCAACTGTCTTTTTGGCGAGCGCAGGGCCGCCGCCGGGATAATCCTCATAATCGCCCCAATAATTCGCCGTGTTGATGCGCCCATTCTCTCGAAGAATCGAAATCGGCACCCACAAATCACGCGGAATCGAGAGCATGCCCGCGCGCATCGTCACCGGATCAAGCGTCATCAAAATCATCGTGTCGGTGCGATAGCCGCGCTCAGTCTCGCCCTGCCGCTGGTCAATTCCCATGACAAGAATCGTGATACGGTCTTTGCCATTCCAAGGTTGCGGCAAATTAACCTGAGCGATCGCATCTGCGCCGGGAATCACCGTCTGTTGTGCAACTGCCGCAGTTGGAAACACCAACGCCGGCCGCATATTGACATTGAGGTTCAACGCATAATTACGCGCCCACGAATACGTGGCGATGCTCAAACCCGCGCAAACGACAAACAACCCAACACAAGCTAAGATTAGCTTGTTTTTAATCCACATGGCTAGCTAGAATAGTAGCATACGGGATTCGCGGCTTACGGTATTGTGGACGTATGTTTTTTTGAATAGAGCGCGCAAAAAGCAAGGCTTGTAGAGTATTAACAATTAATTCGCATGGATAACAATCAACTCACTCAACTGGTTCAGTATTACGACGAAGAACGTCGCAAAGATCGCACAATGATGCTGCAACTTCAAGAGCGCGTCGAATCGCTCACTCGTGAAGTCGAAGCCCGCTCACGAATAAATCAGAGTCTAGAACAATCATTGGCAGAAATGCGCACACAAATGAGCCGTGCGCTCGGATGGACAACTGCCATCGAACAAGCGCGCGCTGAGTTCGGACAAGGCATTGGGCGAATTGAAGATCAGCGCAGCAAAGCAGAACGCGAAAGCGCCCGTGTACGTCAAATCGAAACCGAGGCGCTCACTCGCCAGATCAACGAAATCAAAAAAGAGATCAAACCATATCCGCGTTATGCAGATGATCTCGAGTCGCGCAAACTCGAAGACGCGCGTTTAGCCGAATTAATTGGTCGGCTGCAAGTGCAATTAACCGACATAGAGCGGCGCGTTGAGCAACCGGGCGCTGCTATCGCATACCTCGAGGAGCAACGACGTCAAGATAACCGCCGCATTACAGATCATGATACGCAACTCCAAGAAGCGCGCCGTCGCATAGAACAATTTGCGCCACAACTGTTACTGCTTGACGAGCAGCTCCGCAAAAAACAATCCGAGATCGAAGAAGCCGCAAAGCTGTTGCAAGCGCAATCGCAATTGCTCGAAAATCAACGCGTGGCTGATGTGCGCCGCGAGCGTCAATTTGCCGACTACGCAGACACCGTCGAACGCATCAAACAACGCACAGAAGAAATCTCAAATCAAGCCACAGGGTTTATCCAACTGCGCGAAGAAGTGCGGCGTGAGCTAACTGGGTTGCCTGAGTTTGAAGATCGGCAAGAAGCGCGCATCAATGAGGTATTTGAACTTCAACGCGACGCCGAAGAACGTGCTAAACGACAGGCAGAAGGGTTTCGTGACAAGCTCGAAAAGATCATGAAAGATTTTACGGTTCAACAAGAGGAACGTTGGCACGAGCGCGACAGACGCATTTCAGAGCATGATGCACGACTCGATGAAATTGATAATGAGCTTGCGAAAATGCCTCCGTTGCAACCGGTTTATAACATTCTAGAGACATTTGCAAAATACAATGCAGCGGTCAACCGAGAATGGCTGGCGCAATCGAATGCGCTCATAGATCAAGCCCGCAAAGAATTGCCGAGCGATGAGCAAATTCGATTGTCACGCCGACAGCGCCGCAAACAACAAACGCAAACCGAAGCCGAAGTGGGTCAGCCCCAAAAATCCGCTCAAGTGGAAATCACGGATGATGATCTGCTTGAGTAGCTTTTTTTATAATTGAGCCATCATGAGCGACACCTCTAGCGAACTCGCCGCCATCTACGCGCAAATCAAACAATGCACCGCCTGCAGTTTGTGTGAAGGGCGCACGCTGGCCGTGCCGGGCGAAGGCCCGCACAATGCAGAGCTGATGTTTATCGGCGAAGGTCCCGGCATGAATGAAGACAAGCAAGGTCGCCCATTCGTTGGTGCGTCAGGTCAGTTTTTGAGCGAATTGATCTCGAAGGCGGGCTACAAACGCGATCAGGTCTACATCACAAACGTGGTCAAATGCCGCCCGCCAAACAATCGTGATCCGCTGCCCGAAGAAATCACCGCATGCAACAATTACCTTGAGCAACAAATTGCATTGATCAATCCAAAAGTTATCGTGACACTTGGACGCTTTTCGATGGCAAAGTTTTTTGGCGCCGCCAAGATTTCTGCCATTCACGGACAAGCGCGCAAGATCAATGGTCGTGTTGTGGTGGCGATGTTTCATCCGGCTGCGGCGTTGCATCAGCCCGCGTTACGCAGCACGCTGGAGACCGATTTTGCCAAGCTCAAACAACTGATCACCGAAGCACAAGGCAAACCCGCTGTAAAGCCACCTGAGCCAGATGATGAAGCTGAGCAGATGTCTTTGTTTTAGCGCGGGTTGCTGAGCCCGCCGATGCAACTACTTCAAATGGCATTTGCCACAGCCGACCTCAGGATGTTTGACCTCACACATCTCTTGCGTGCAAACGGCATACACACGCACGCGTTCACGCATGCCAAAGAATGACTTTTCGATAAAGCCTTCGAGCGCAAGATTTTGGCAAGCGTTTTGCCTGAGGGTATCTGGCACTGGGCAGCTCGCGCATAGCGATGGCTTCCATTGATCGCCGCGCGCATTGCGCTCGAGCAAACGACACTCTTGCTTACTCGCGCCACGAAAATAATCTTCGTAGTAAAACTTACATTCTTTGCCAGCCGGTGTGCGCATCTCAGCAATCTCCCAAATTCACCCCAACACGTCGCGCGCTACTGACCCATGTGTGATCGAGCGGCACCGTTTTGCGTTTGCCAACAACTTGTTTGAGCGACACAGCTTCAACGCCTTCGCCGTGCGCCGCGACCATCACGCCAAACACACCCTTCTGGATGTAATCCACCACTGCAGTGCCAAGTCGCGTCGCCAACACGCGATCTGCGGCTGAGGGTGTGCCGCCGCGCTGCGTGTAGCCCAAGATCGTCAAACGCGACTCCAATCCAGTCAGTTCTTCGAGTTGCTGCGCGAGGCGAGTCGTGTTGCCTGCGCGTTGCGCCTCGAGTTCGCCCAGCTTCTTTGAGAATTTAGCTTTGAGCGCGGGAGTTTTTGCGCCTTCGATTTTGTCTTGCGCTGATTTGATTTGCTGCGCGAGTTCCTTTGGCATCGCGCCCTCAGATATCGCCACAATGCTAAAGTGCCGCCCGCTGCGGCTGCGCTCACGAATTGCTTCGGCAACGCACTTCACATCATACGGAATCTCAGGAATCAGGATGACATCCGCCCCACCCGCAAGCCCGGCACCAAGCGCGATCCAGCCCGTGTTATGTCCCATGGTCTCGACCACAATGATGCGGTGGTGGCTGTGCGCCGTGCTATGCAAACGATCAATTGCATCCGTCGCAATCGTCAGCGCCGTGTCAAATCCAAACGATACATCTGTGCCAAACACATCGTTGTCAATCGTCTTTGGCAAAGTGATGACATTCAAGCCTTTTTGATACAAGCGATATGCATTTTTGGCGGTGCCGCCGCCACCAAGACACACCAACGCATCCAGTTGGTTTTTGTGATACACCTCGACAATCGCATCGGTCATGTCAAGCGACTTGCCGCCAATCATCATCTTATGCGGCTTGTCGCGGCTGGTGCCGAGAATGGTGCCACCCAAAGTCAAAATGCCCGCTAACGCGCTACTGTCCAAAACAATTTGACGATTTTCGAGCAAGCCGCGAAATCCATTATAGAAACCGAGCACATTCCATCCATAAACATTGATCGCGGCTTTGCCAACGCCGCGTATGGCTGCATTAAGACCCGGCGAGTCACCGCCGGCGGTCAGGATTCCGATTGATTTTGACATCGCGCGATCAGTATAACCCGCGCTACCCATTGCATCATTGAACCATTGACGATTGACTATTGCATCAATTTGAATAGTCAATCGTCAATCATTAAACAATCGCAATGGTTACAATCTCAACATGTCTCGCAACGGCATCATCGTTGGCATCACCATTTTGGCGCTGCTCATCTTGAGCGCATTTACATTTGGCGCCGATGAGCTAGCACAGCTCCAATTGCCCGACGTAGCACAAACCTTTGTCACGACGTATCTTGGCATTTTTATCGAGGCTGTTCCTTTTCTATTGCTCGGTAGCTTCGCGTCGGGTTTCGTGTCCGAGTTTGTCTCAGATCGTGACATCGCGCGCTTCATTCCCCGAAACACTGCGCTGGCAACACTCGTCGGCGCGATGATTGGCATCATTTTTCCGGTGTGCGAATGCGGCGTCGTTCCGCTTGTCAAGCGCCTGTATCAAAAGGGATTGCCGACCTCGTCTGGCATCGCGTTGCTGCTCGGCGCGCCTGTGCTCAACCCGATTGTGATTGCCAGCACCTACGCCGCGTTTGGCTTTGGCGTCGTGTTTTGGTCGCGCCTGGGTTTTACTTTGTTAATTGCTTTTGCGGTCGGGTTGATTTTTGCCAATCAACCTGCATCGTCGGTGTTGCGTACAACGATACTGTCATCGCTTCATACGCACACGCATGAGTCAGCGCCATCAGCGCCTATCTCCGAACGAATCCGATTTGCGCTGCTAGCCGCAACCGATGACTTTTTTGAGATGAGCCGCTATCTACTGATCGGCATCTTGCTCTCGACGGCAATGCAGACGTTCGTTTCACAACAACTTTTACTCAGCATCGGCACAAACGCAGTGTTGGCAATCGTAGCGCTCATCGCATTGGCATATGTGCTGTCAGTGTGCAGCACGGTGGACGCTTTTCTCGCGCTATCTTTTGTGAATTCGTTTCCAGTTGGCGCGATTGTTGCCTTTCTCGTTTTTGGTCCGATGATTGACATCAAAAGCACCGCCATGTTTATGGGCGTGTATCAACGTCGCGTCGTGCTTTATCTGATCGCCATATTGGCACTGTTTGCGCTCGTCGTTGGCTTGTTGTTTTAAGATCAAGGGCTTCGACAGGCTCAGCCTTCAAAAACTATGCTCATCAAAAAAACCGATCACCTAAATAACGTAAAGACTGAATATCAAGGCAAACTCATCTCGCGCGACGCACATTGCATCGTGATCGAGACGGCTTGGCCCCCCAACAGTCATGTCAATACGTCGTATGGCTTAGTTATCAATCCGGGCGACGCGCTCATCGAGCGGTTTTACCTTGATCGCTGGTACAACATTTTTGAGATTTACGGACCGCGTGTGAATGGCGTAATTGATCTGACCACGCTGCGCGGCTACTATTGCAACATCACCCGCCCGACATTGCTCATCGGCGACGAAAAACCCACACCCGACGAGATCATCTGGCAAGACCTCGAGCTAGATGTGTGGCTCGATCCAAATGGCGTATATCGCGTGCTGGACGAAGATGAATTTGAAGTCGTCAAACCCAAACTCAATGCACTCGAAATAGCATCCGCGACGGGCGCCATTCAACAGGCCACCGACGACTGCCTCACGCTCTGGCGCGCGCACATGAATGACCGCCTCGCTGAAAACTGCGCCCGCCGCAAATGGAACATCGCCACCGCCGAGAGCTGCACCGGCGGGCTGATCGGCGACACGCTCACCAACCGCGCGGGCAGCAGCGCTTACTTTATGGGCGGCGTATTGAGCTATGACAATCGCATCAAGCGCGATGTGCTGGGCGTGCGCGAAGACACATTGCAGCAGCACGGCGCAGTCAGCGAGCTATGTGCACTTGAGATGGCGCGCGGCACACGCAGGGTCATGGGCGTCGAGGTCGGCGTCAGCGCCACCGGCATCGCTGGACCCGGCGGCGGCACTGACACAAAACCCGTCGGTCTGGTGTATGTCGGTGTCAGCACACCCGAGCGCGAGCATGTAGCGCGGTTTGTCTGGCAGCATGATCGCATCGGCAACAAACG